>JBAWHH010000421.1:0-4293 GCA_049593715.1 Rhodocyclaceae bacterium | reverse complement strand
ACCGAGATCCCCACCCCGCTGATCTTCACCGACAGCGCGGCTGCCAAAGTTAAAACCCTGATCGACGAAGAAGGCAATGCCGAGTTGAAGTTGCGCGTGTTCGTGACGGGCGGCGGCTGCTCGGGTTTCCAGTACGGCTTCACCTTCGACGAAGTGACCAATGAAGACGACACCGTGATGGAAAAGAACGGTGTCACCCTGCTCGTGGACCCGATGAGCTTCCAGTATTTGATGGGCGCCGAAATCGACTATCAGGAAGGCCTGGAAGGCGCGCAGTTCGTCATCAAGAATCCCAACGCCACCAGCACTTGCGGCTGCGGTTCCTCCTTCAGCGCCTGATTCACCTTCACTCCTCAGAATCCGGGCGGCGCTTCGCGTCCGTCCGGCTTTCTTGCATTTTCCCGCCGCGTTGCAGTTTCTCCGCTCTGTGCGTATCCCGTCGGCTATTCGCTCTGCCGGGGGATACGTTATTATCCGGTCCCTTTGAGCTTTCATCGCCTTAGGTGACGGGCTGCCGCGCAGGTGGCGATCCGCCGGTCGCCGAGGCAGTCGCGCGACACTACCCAGCCATGCAGGAAATCGATGCCAGCCTGTCCCTGATCAAACGGGGATGTGAGGAACTTCTGATCGAGGCGGAATTGGTCGACCGCCTCAAGACCGGCCGACCGTTGCGTATCAAGGCGGGCTTCGATCCGACCGCCCCCGATTTGCATCTCGGTCATACGGTGCTCATCAACAAGATGCGCCATTTCCAGGAACTGGGCCACCATATCCAGTTCCTCATCGGCGATTTCACCGGCATGATCGGCGACCCCTCGGGTAAGAATGCCACCCGCCCGCCGCTGACCCGCGAGCAGATCGCCGAGAACGCCCGTACTTACCAGGAGCAGGTGTTCCGCATCCTCGATCCGGAAAAGACCGAGATCTGCTTCAATTCGACCTGGTTCGAGCCCCTGGGCGCTGCCGGCATGATCAAGCTGGCGGCCCTGCACACCGTGGCGCGCATGCTGGAGCGTGACGATTTCGCCAAACGCTTCAGCAACAACCAGCCCATCGCCATCCACGAGTTCCTTTACCCGCTTTGCCAGGGCTACGACTCGGTGGCAATGAAATCGGATGTGGAACTGGGCGGAACCGACCAGAAATTCAACCTGCTGGTGGGGCGGGAACTGCAGAAACACTACGGCCAGCCGCCACAGGTGGTGCTGATGATGCCGCTGCTGGAAGGCACCGACGGCGTGAACAAGATGTCCAAGTCGCTGGGCAACTACATCGGCATCAGCGAGGCGCCGCGGGAGATTTTCGGCAAGGTGATGTCCATCTCCGACGATCTGATGTGGCGCTACTACGAGTTGCTGTCGTTCCGCGCCAACGACGAAATCGGGCGCTTCAAGCATGAGGTTGCGGAGGGGCGAAACCCCCGGGACATCAAGGTGCTGCTGGCCCAGGAACTGGTCGAGCGCTTCCATGATCGACGCGCTGCGGAAGACGCGCTGGCGGATTTCGAAGCCCGGTTCCGCCAGAACGCCATTCCCGACGACATTCCGGAAACCACGCTCCCGGCGGATGGTGGACTAGCGATTGCCCAGTTGCTCAAGCGCGCCGGCCTGACCGCGAGCACGTCCGAAGCCTTCCGCCTCATCGAGCAGGGCGGCGTGCGCCTCGACGGGGAGCGGGTGAGCGATCGCGATCTCGTCCTCGGCGCCGGCTGCACCGTCACGCTTCAAGTCGGCAAGCGCAAGTTCTGCCGCGTTTCCCTGGTCTGAGATGCCGTCCGGCGGTCAGCGCGTTTGACGCGCGACCGCTTCCCTGGGGCTATACTTTGTCTTGCGGGGCGACCCCGCGAGGAGTTGGGCTTACGGCGCCGGGTTCGATGCAGCGGTCATCGGCAATCACCCGGCCGTACCGGTGGGCCCGCCCGCGACATCAAGAACAGAGAGGAGACACCATGTCCAGAACATACGCCCCATTGGCCTCGTCCGGCATCGTCAGCGGCGTCGGCTTCGACAAACCCCCCGTCGGCGACTATTCACCCGTCAGCATCGACGATGCCGCCGACACTGTGATGACCGATTTTCGGATCGTTCGCGCCCTCACGATCCAGGCCACGACCTCGATGCAAAGCGCCAACAACAAGATGATCGCCAATGGCGTGCGCATGCTGCTGGTGGTGGATATCCACAACTTCGTGATCGGCCTGATCACCGCCAGCGACATTCTCGGCGAGAAGCCGGTGCGCATCGTTCAGGAGCGGGGCATCGATCGCACCGAAGTGCTGGTCGGCGACATCATGACTTCCCGTGAGCGCCTGGAAGCGGTGGACATGCGCGATCTGGCCCATGCCCGGGTCGGTCACGTCGTGGCGACGCTGCGCGCTACGGGGCGGCGTCACGCCCTGGTCGTTGAGACCGACGACAGCGGTCGTCAGACGGTGCGCGGCCTGTTCTCGGCCACTCAGGTGGAAAAGCAGCTCGGGACCAGCATCGATACACCGGAAGTGGCGCGCAATTTCGCCGAGGTGGGCGAACTTCTCACGCGCTGAGGCGCCGGTTCACCATTCCCCGCGGCCGCCCGGAAACACCGGTGCGGCCGCAATCGTTTGAGGGATCCTTCGCCGTGATCGTTTTCGCCGGAATGCCGCGACCGTGAATCACGCCCACGCCCAACATCCCCGCCGCGCCTACAAATATTTCGATCTGGTCATGGCGGCGTTCGTCACCGTGCTGCTGTGCGCCAACCTGATCGGGCCGGCCAAGATCGCCACGCTGTGGGGATTCACTTTCGGGGCGGGCGTGCTGTTTTTCCCCATCTCCTACATCTTTGGCGACGTGCTGACGGAGGTGTATGGCTACGCCAAGGCGCGAAAGGTGGTGTGGACGGGTTTCGCCGCGCTGGTCTTTGCTTCTTTCATGTGCTGGGCGGTGGTGAGTTTTCCGCCGGCACCGGGCTGGCAGGATCAACAAGCCTACGAGACCATCTATGGTCAGGTGCCGCGCATCGTTCTGGCCTCCCTGATCGCCTTCTGGGCCGGGGAACTGGCCAACTCCTATGTGCTGGCGAAGATGAAGGTGTTCATGGAGGGCCGGCGCCTGTGGATGCGCACCATCGGCTCCACCATCGTCGGCGAGGGCGTCGACTCGATGATTTTCTACACGGTGGCGTTCTACGGCCTTTGGACGACGGATCAACTGCTACTGGTGATGAGCAGCAACTACCTCATCAAAGTGGGCTGGGAAGTGCTGGCCACGCCAGTGACCTACCGCATCGTGGGTTGGCTCAAGCGCGCCGAGCACGAAGACTATTTTGATCGGGATACCGACTTCAACCCCTTCGTGGTGCGACCGTGACGCTGCGACGGGCCTCGATCAATCGGTCGCCGCCGTCTCGTCCGTGCCGGCGAGCGGGAAGCGTCGGGCATTGACGGCCATCTTGCGCTCCACCGCCGCGATCAGGTCTGTGTCCAGCCGGTCCGCCAGACGCACCAGATAGATCAGCACATCGGCGATCTCCTGTTCCACCGCCGCCAGATCCGCCGGGGCCAAAGGGTCGTCGTCGCGGCGCCACTGGAAATGCTCGACCAATTCGGCCGCCTCGACGGTGAGGGCCATGGCGAGGTTCTTCGGTGAGTGGAAGCGCTCCCAGTCGCGTTCCGCGGCGAATTCCCGCAGGCACTGGGCAAGGTCGTTCAGATCGGTCGTCATCGGGTGGTCTTGCGGGCGGGAACGATCGGCCGTCCGGACGGAGCGGGTCTCGGCATGCGTCTAAAGCTCGGTGTATTTGGTGGCGCGGCCACGGGCTTTGTCGGCGGGGTACTTGGCCGCATTGATGGCGATCTTTCGCGTGGCTGCCGCCATCGGATCAATGCCCAGGCTGTCCGCGAGGCGCAACAGGAAAATCAGCACATCGGCCATCTCCGCTTCCACTGCCTGGCGCTTCGGCGGCAGCAAACGGTTGCTATCCTCCTCGCCAGACCACTGGAAATGCTCCAGCAGTTCGGCAGATTCCACCAGCACCGCCAGCGCCAGCGCCTTCGGCGTGTCGGAACGGTCCCAGCCGCGCTCGGCGGCGAAACGGCGCAGGCGCAGCGTCAGTTCGGGCACGGTGGTTTCTGTCATTGGGTGTCGCGGATCAGGGTCAGCCGTGACACTAATCGCCGTGGCCGGGAGCGTCAAATCGATGGCGGCGAAAAGTGCGCCGAGGGATCGCTTTCTTGCACCCGGCCGCCGCAGAGCACCGCTGCGCCGGCCGGCGTCGATGTCCTTTCGGGGCCGCTGCGGTCCGCCACGTAGCGAT
>JBAWHH010000420.1:0-2144 GCA_049593715.1 Rhodocyclaceae bacterium | reverse complement strand
GGTGACCACCCTTGTAGCGGGTATCGCCATCTATTGATCCATCCGGGCTACCTGCCAGTGGGCCGCTACGCATCATGCCGGCCGCCAGGTAAGGGCTTGTCGGCGTAGCGGACGCGTCGTTGCCCTGCCGGCTCCGGACAGCCCCACATGTCAAAATGGGGACCACCGATGGCCTTCGACCTGTAAGCTCGGCCGGGGCAGTACCTCGCGGTGATGGGAGCCGGTCTTGCGCGCACCCATCGGTCGCCATCGCCCGAAGGGGCGCCCCCGGCAAGGCTCAACGCAAGTCATCCAGGGAAGACGATTGCCCATGATGCCCCACAGCGAAACCTTGACAGCGGTGAAGGCTGCCCTGGCGGCTGGCGACACAGGGTTGTCGGCCCAGGAAGCCGGCGCGCGGCTGGCAATTCACGGACCGAACCAGCTCCCTGCGCCCCGGCGCAAAAGCCCCCTGAAGCGCTTTGCGCTGCAGTTCCACAATCCGCTCATCTACGTGCTGTTGGCCGCCGCAGCGGTGACCTTCCTCTTGAAGAACTACGTCGACGGTGGGGTCATCCTGGGCGTGGTATTCATCAATGCGCTCATCGGCTTCATCCAGGAAGGCAAAGCCGAGCGCGCCCTGGAGGCGGTACGCGCCATGCTGGCCAGTCGCGCCATGGTGTTGCGCGATGGGGAGCGGCGGGAGATCGATGCGGCGGAACTGGTCCTGGGCGACATCGTGTTGCTGGAGGCGGGCACCCGCGTCCCGGCCGACTTGAGGTTGCTCCGGGTCAAGAACCTGCGCGTGAATGAAGCCGCCTTGACCGGGGAGTCGATCCCGGTAGAGAAAGGGGTCGCCCCGGTTCCCCCGTCCGCCCCCATTGGCGATCGCCTGTGCATGGCCTACTGCGGCACCGTGGTGGCGTTCGGCCAGGGCCGGGGGGTCACGGTCGCCACCGGCGCGGCCACCGAGATCGGCCGCATCGGTGCCTTGGTCGCCGGCGTGGACAGTCTCAGCACCCCCCTGACCCGACGCCTGGACCAGTTCGCCCGCCATGTCACGGCGTTCATCCTTGCGGTCGGCGTGCTCACCTTCCTCTATGGCCACTATGTCCAGAAGATGCCGTTCCTGGAGATCTTCCTCGCCGTCGTGGGCCTGGCGGTGGCTGCCATTCCCGAGGGGCTGCCCGCCATCGTCACCATCACGCTGGCCATCGGGACGGGAATCATGGCACGCCAGCGGGCAATCGTGCGCCGGCTGCCGGCGGTGGAGACCCTGGGGTCCGTGGGCGTCATCTGCTCCGACAAGACCGGTACGTTGACCCAGAACGAGATGACGGCTGTGCGCCTGATGTTGGCCGGACGTTCCATCACGGTCAGTGGTGCCGGCTACGCGCCGGAGGGCGGGTTTCACGATGGCGAGCAAACGCTAGATCCGCGCCTGGATGACGAACTGCAGCGGCTGGCGCGCTGCGTGCTGCTGTGCAATGACGCCCGCCTGCATCACGACCAGGCCGATGGCTGGACCCTGGCGGGGGACCCCACCGAGGGGGCGCTGCTTTCCCTGGCGCTCAAGGCTGGGCTCGATCCGGATGCGCAGGCCGCCGATAATCCGCGCGTCGACGAAATCCCCTTCGAATCCGAGCACCGCTTTATGGCGACGCTGCATCACGATCACGAAAGGCGCGTCTTCGTCCAGCTCAAGGGAGCGCCGGAACGGGTGCTGGATCTTTGTCTGCAGGATTGCCGCGGAGGACCGATCGAGCGCGAAGCGTGGATTCGGCGCATCGAGCGAGCGGCCAGCGCCGGCCTACGCGTGCTCGCACTGGCCGAATGCGACATGCCCGCCGAGACCACCGCGCTTGCCATGGAAGACATGCGGCCCCGCTTTACGCTCCTCGGCCTAGTCGGGATGATCGACCCACCCCGGCCCGATGCCATCGCGGCAGTGGCCGATTGCCGGCGGGCCGGGATCCGCGTGGTGATGATTACCGGCGACCACGCCATCACCGCTGGCGCCATCGGGGCCGAATTGGGACTGAACACCGATCAGCCCCTGACCGGCGAGTTGGTCGAAAGGCTCGACGATGTGGAACTGGGACAACGCATCAACGCCACGGACATCGTCGCCCGCGCCAGTCCCGAGCACAAATTGCGCTTGGTGG
>JBAWHH010000419.1:0-4380 GCA_049593715.1 Rhodocyclaceae bacterium | reverse complement strand
AGCGGGTACCGAGGTACGCCAGAAGCCCTGCGGCGGCAACGCCCGCAACAACCCAGCCCCATTCCAGCTTGCGACGCGGCGAGTGTTCAGCCGGAGCGGCCACGCCGTTGGCCGTTTCACCTTCGGCCAGGTGCGAACCCATCCGGGACTCGGCCTTGCATGGCACCACCCCGGAGCAGTCGAGCGCGCGCGGCGGGATTCCCTCGCCGGTGGTCAGGCACTGTTCAGGTTTCAAGTCCAATGTTCTCCCCCTTGTCTGAAGTTCCGTCGCAACCTGTTCAATTCTGCATCACGGTGGCGCCATTCCGCGGACTCGTCCTCCCTCGCGACAATGGCAAGAATGTACTGCAGCCGGCCATCAAGCCAGAAAAGCTCGCCTGAACGAGCCCGATTCCTGCTGCAGGTCGCGCCCCCGGGGCCGGATTTCCGCCCCTGTCTCGGGCACGGGGCATCGCTATACTTGTCACCCTCGCGCGCCACCGCCGCGCTCACCAGCCGATCTCTTGACGATGCCTTTTCTTGACCTGCTCGCCGATCCCCAAGTATGGATCGCCTTCGCCACCCTGACCGCGCTCGAATTGGTGCTGGGAATCGACAACATCATTTTCATCTCGATCCTGGTGGACCGGCTGCCGCCAAAGACGCGGGAGAAGGCGCGAAAGGTCGGGCTTTTCCTCGCCATGTTCATGCGCATCGCGCTGCTTCTGGTGCTGTCCTGGATCGTTGGCATGACCGCGCCCCTGTTCTCCATCTTGGGCCAGCCGATCTCGGGGCGGGACCTGATTCTGATCAGTGGCGGCCTGTTCCTGATCTGGAAAAGCACCCACGAGATCCACCAGTTGCTGGAAGGCGTGGAAGGGGAAGAGTCGAGCGCGGTGAAGGCGACGTTTACGGCGGTCATTCTGCAGATCATCGTCATCGACATCGTCTTTTCTCTGGATTCCATCATCACGGCCGTCGGCATGGCCAGCGAGGTGGCGGTCATGATTGCCGCCGTCGTGGCCTCGGTGGGATTGATGATGCTGTTCGCCGCGGCCATTGGGCGGTTCGTGTCGAATCACCCGACGATAAAAATGCTTGCCCTGTCATTCCTGATGGTGGTGGGCGTGGCGTTGGTTGCGGAAGGCTTCGGCCACAAAGTGCCCAAGGGTTACATCTACTTCGCGATGGCGTTCTCGGTTTTGGTCGAGATGCTGAACATCCGCATGCGCAAGAAGCGCGTCGAGCCGGTTCATCTGCGCGAGGCCTATAGCCGCGAATCGGCCGAGTGACCCCGGCCCGCCGGGTCTGCCGGAGTCCGGGCGGACCTGGCTCCTGGCCGGCTGGTCGAGACTGTCTGCCAAGAGCAAAGCTGAAAGGAGGCATCCTTGATGAACAAGATCGGGACCACGCTACTGAACTTCGACCCGAAGCTGAATCGTTTGGCGAAAGACAAGGAAATCCGGCAAGGGCTTTCGGTGGTTCTCCAAACGGGGAAATGTCTTTGGCTGGCGAACGACGAAACGATCAGCCTGGAGCGCCTGAGCCTGCAGCCCCAGGCCCCGGATGAATCGCCTCAATTCGGCGGCCATCTCCAGTTCAACCTCGCCGACTATCTGAAGCTGGCTGCTCCTCCGGGCTCCGACCCGATGGAGATCGAGGAAGCCGACATCGAGGGCCTCGCCGCCAGTGACGGCTACCTGTGGCTCGTCGGTTCCCACAGTCTAAAGCGTGCCAAGCCAAAGGCGGCCGACCCGGCGAAGAAAGGCGCAAAACGTCTCGCCAAGATCGCCAACGACGGCAACCGGTTCCTGCTTGCGCGCATCCCCGTAGTGGACCGGGCAGAGGGCCAGACCCTGGCGAAGGAAGAAAACAACGCCGGCCGGACACGCACGGCCGCGCTGTTGCGCGGCGACGCCACCGGCAACGAGCTGACCAGGGCGCTCGCCGAAGATGCCCACCTCAAGCCGTTCCTGTCCGTTCCCGGCAAAGACAACGGCTTTGACATCGAAGGACTGGCGGTCATCGGCGAGCGCATCCTGCTGGGATTGCGCGGGCCGGTTCTGCGGGGCTGGGCGATTGTCCTCGAAGTTCAGCCGGAGGACACCGGCGATCCCGCAGCGCTCTCCCTCGCGCCCATCGGCAGCGACAAGCAGCGCTACCGGAAATACTTCCTTCGGCTCGATGGCCTGGGCATTCGGGATCTGTGTGTCCAGGGCGACGATCTGTTGATCCTGGCCGGCCCGACCATGGACCTGGATGGTCCGGTGAAGGTCTTCAGATGGGTGGGCGGTAGAAATCCGGCGGATGAGGGTCTGGTCCCCGAGGAGACAATCTGTCTGGTCGGCGAGATTCCCTTCGGCCAGGGGGCCGAAAAACGCTTCGATCACGCGGAGGGGATGTGCCTGTTCGCGGATGCTGCCGGCGGTACAAGCGCGTTGCTCGTCGTCTACGACTCAGCGGCGCCCGGCCGATTCCGCCACGGCCAGGGGACGGTCACAGCGGACATCTTCGCCTTTTCCTGACCGGGAAACCGCCATTGGAAACACCGATTGATCGAGCGGGCTCGCCTGCATTGCCGATGCGGACTCGACTGGGGACGACGGCCCCAGCGCAGTGTGCAAAGGGGGCCAGCGAAGCAATGCCGCCGCCCGGCGAGCCGGGTTGCCACCGCCACCACTAACGAATTTGCGGTTTTTTTCTGTCGTCAGGTTCACCCGTGCGTGCGCGCGACGGATATTATCTTGCGAAGCCGGCGCCGGAATCCCCCCTGACCGGGCACGAAATCGGATACGAAACAATGCGTGCCCGTCAGGCTGCTACAAATACGAGAGGATTTCGCGCGAAGTTGTCCCTGCTCCCACATGTCTCGGCAACGGAGGTGGCCAATGGCCTCACTAGAAATCATCAAGGAGGAAGGTGTTTCGGCGGTCGGTAGCGACGTGGGCCATCGCCACAAGTGGATTGAAGACGTTCCTGAAGATATTGCTCCCTGCGAATTCGCTTGTCGCAAGCCGCACTGCCGCGAGCTTCACTGGGGATCATGCGACAAGCGGCGTCAAGCGTGCTTTGGGCTCAACCTGATGCTGGAGCAGTAGAGCGTTTCGGATCCCGGCTACGGCGCCACCGCGCGAGATGGATTCGGTCCGGCCCGGGGCGTGAGATCCGCCACCGGCGCCGGGCCGGCTATGAACCCGGAAATCCCCCTTCGAGGGGCATAAGTGTCTGGCGCGGAGGGCTCGCTAAGACGCCACCAGTCGTTCGTCGATGCCGGCCGGATCTTCGCGGATAATCGTGCTTTTCGGCCACAATAGGCGCGTACATGGGACATCGACTGTCGAAGATTGTTACCCGCACGGGAGACGGCGGCACCACCGGCCTGGGTGACGGGTCGCGCGTCGCCAAGAACTGCGCCCGCATTGCGGCGCTGGGCGAAGTCGACGAACTCAATTGCTGCATCGGCCTGCTGCTGGCCGAAGCGTTGCATGCGGATGAGCGCGACGTGCTGACCGAAGTGCAGCACGACCTGTTCGATCTTGGCGGGGAAATGTCCGTACCGGGCATGAGCCTCCTGGCCGAGAGCCAAGTGGCCCGCATGGAGCACCACATCGAAGAGTGGAACTCAAGCCTTGAGCCGCTGAAGGAATTCATCCTGCCAGGGGGAACCCGCGCTGCCGCGCTGGCCCACCTTTGCCGGACCGTCTGCCGCCGCGCCGAGCGCGCCGTCGTCGGGCTGGCGGAGACCGAAAAGGTATCGGATGCGGGCAGGCAGTATCTGAACCGGTTGTCAGATCTGCTGTTCGTCCTCGGCCGCCGGCTCAATCACGAGGCTGGCCAACCCGACGTGTTGTGGCGCAAACGCCGCGAGGGCTGACTGCCCCTCGCGCAGGATCACACCGCCACCTGTTCGGCGAGCCGCTGGGAGGCGCTGCGCAGCTTGGCGGACAGGTGCTGGACCAGTTCGATGAGGATTTTTGCGCCAAGCTTCGGGTCGTCGGCGATGATGGACGATAGGCCGTCCCGGTCCAGCACAGCGAAATCCACCTCTTCGTCGGCGATGCAACTAGCGGTCCGGGGCTGGCCGTCCACCATGGACATTTCACCCAGGGTTTCGCCAATCCCTGCCTCCCCGATGCGCCGGGTTGCCCCGCTGGCATCGCGCTTGAAAACACCCACCTTGCCACGCAAGACGAACAGCCCGAAATCGCCGAAATCGCCTTCGCCGATCAGCACGGATCCGGCCGGGGCACGGTAACACGGCATGCGGGAGGCGAGCTGCCACACTTCTTTATTGTCGAAAGCCTCGAAGAGGTCGACGTGATCCACGATGCCCGCCAGCCGATCGATGAACTGGGTCGCGTCGCCGATTGGGGTTAACCAGGGAAAAACGTCGCGCATAGG
>JBAWHH010000418.1:0-4145 GCA_049593715.1 Rhodocyclaceae bacterium | reverse complement strand
ATCGTTTGGGTTTTAGACCGTGGCGATGTGGTCGAGCGCGATGTCCAGGGCGCGCCGTTGAGGATGGTCGGCAGTCTTGCCGACATCAGCGAACACAAAGAGACCGAGTTGGCCCTGGCGGACGAGATCGCCAAGCGCCAGACCCTGTTCGAGCACTCCCGCGACGGGATCGTCGTGCTCGATGAGACCGGCAAGGTTTGCGATGTCAATCACCGCTTTGCCGATATGCTCGGCTATACGCTGGACGAGGCGCACGAGTTGCACGTCTGGGACTGGGACGCAAAGTGGGACCGCGGGGCGCTACAGGAGGCCATCCGGTGCATTGACGAAGCAGGAGATCATTTCGAAACGCGGCATCGGCGCAAGGATGGGTCACTGTACGATGCCGAGATCAGTTCGAACGGGACCGTCTGGAGCGGCCGCAAGCTGGTTTTCTGCGTCTGCCGGGACGTCACCCAGCGCAATTCATCTGCGGCGGCCCTGCGGGCAAGGGAGCAGGAGATCTCGGCAGTGTTGCGCGCAGCCCCCGTGGGGATTGGCGTGACCGTTGACCGCATCGTCGTCGAGGCCAACGCCTATCTTGGTCAGTTGTTGGGCTACCCCGCCGAGGAACTGCGCGGGATGCCGGCACGAACCTTCTACGAGAGCGATGCCGAATACGAGCGGGTGGGCCGGGAAAAGTATGCCCAGATTGCGGCTACCGGCACCGGCACAGTGGAGACGCGCTGGCGCAGAAGAGACGGCGAACTGGTGGATATTCTGCTCAGTTCGTCGAACGTGGATCCGGGCCTGCCCGAACGCGGCACGGTATTCACCGTGCTCGACATTTCCTCAAGCAAGCGGGCGCAGGCGCAACTTCGCAAGGGGGAGGCCCACCTTAGGACACTGGTGGAGACAATTCCCGACCTGGTGTGGCTCAAGGACCTGCAGGGCGTCTATCTGGCCTGCAATCCGATGTTCGAGCGCTTGTATGGCGCCGAGCAGGCGCAGATCGTCGGCAAGACCGACTACGACTTCACCACGAAGGAGGTGGCGGACGCGTTTCGCCGCCACGATCTGGAGGCAATCGAGGCAGGCCGACCGACGGTCAATGAGGAATGGCTCACCTATGCCGACGACGGCCACCGTGCTCTGGTGGAAACCATCAAGACGCCGATGCGCGACGCACAAGGGGGCGTCATCGGTGTGCTGGGCATTGCCCGCGAGATTACCGCATCACGTCAGGCCGAAGATATGCTGCGGCAGAGGGAGCGCTACCAGCGCGCCCTGATAGACAACTTTCCGTTTGCCGTCTGGCTCAAGGACACGCAGAGCCGCTTCCTGGCGGTCAACGAAACACTTGCCAGCATGTTTGGTGCGTCCGGTCCCGACGCGCTGGTCGGCAAGACGGACTTCGATCTCTCGCCTCCAAAGATGGCCGAAGGCTACCATGCAGACGATCTCCGGGTTCTGGCGTCGCGCACATCCAGAATGGTCGAGGAAGAGATCCTCGACCAAGGTGTGCGCAAGTGGTTCGAGACCTACAAAGCGCCGGTGGTCGACGCCAGCGGCGAACTGCTTGGCACGGTGGGATTCGCCCGCGATATCACTGACCAGCGGGAGGCCGCCGCCGCACTGGCCGAGAGCGAAGCGCGCTTTCGCAGACTGTTCGAAGACATGGCCGAGGCCGCATTGCTGATAGAGGACGGCCGTTTCGTCGACGCCAATCGAGCAGCCCTTCAGATGCTTCGTGTGGCGGACCGGCATGGCGTGGTCGGCAAATCGCCAGGGGATTTTTCGCCGCCGAGCCAACCCGATGGGCGGCCATCGGCGCCGGCGGTTCTCGCTGCCATGCAGCGCGCCTTTGACCACGGCGCCTACCGCTTCGAATGGGCCTGCCTGCGCGCGGACGGCGATCCATTCTTTGCCGAAGTCTTGCTGACGCCGATCCTCCACCGCACCAAGCGGCTGCTGCACGTGGTCTGGCGCGACATCAGCGAGCGCAAGCGCATGGAAGTGGCCCTGCGCGAAAGCGAGTTCTTCTTGAAGGAAAGCCAGAAGATCGGCCTCATGGGAGGCTGGCGCGCCGATCCCCGGAGCAATACCTTGATGTGGACAGAAGGCGTCTACGCGCTGCTGGAGATGCCCCTGGAGTACAAGCCGGATCTGGAGACGGGACTCGACTTCTATCCGCCTAGCTCGCGCGAGCGCGTGCTGGAAAACCTGACGCGCATCCTGGAGACGGGCGAATCCTTCGCTATCGAGACCGAACTGTGCTCGCGCACGGGTAAGGATTTGTGGGTCGAGCTACGAGGGTTTGCACACCGCGAGGGGGAGCGTGTCGCCTATCTGGTCGGAACGATCCAGGACATCACGGCGCGACGCCTGCTCGACGCTGCCTTGCGGGAGAGCGAGGCGCGCTCCAAGCTGATCCTCGACACCGCGCCCGAAGCGATGCTGGTGGTGGATGCCGAGGGCCGGGTCATTGTCGCCAATGCGCGGGCGGATCGGGTGTTCGGCTATGCGTCGGGGTCGATGCTGGGCCTGGCTGTCGAGAGCCTGATACCCGAGCGTTTCCGCCACACACACGAGGGATATCGGGCCGCCTTCGCCAAGCACCCCCAGTCGCGCCCCATGGACCGCGGACTGAACCTGTTCGGGCGCCGCTGCGACGGTAGCGAGTTCCCGGTCGAAGTGGGGCTGGGGCCGCTGCATCTGGGCGACCAGGCGATGATCATCGTCAGCGTCCTCGACATCAGCGCGCGCAAGCAGGCGGAGGCAGATTTGCGGGAGAGCCAGCGGATCCTCCACCAGGCGCAGGCCATTGCACGTGTCGGCAGTTGGTCTGCGGATCTCGCGGCGCGCACGTTCACCGCTTCCGAGGAAGGAGCACGCCTCGTAGGCTGGACACCGGGCGCGCGCCAATTGGAGGAATTCTTGCAGGTTGTCTACCCGGATGATCGAACCCGCATGCAGGCGGCCTGGCACCAGGCCCTGGAGACGGGCCATTACGAGATCGAGCACCGTGTGAGCGTCAAAGGCACTGTGCGCTGGATTTTTGTCAAAGGCGAGATCGCCTTTGACTACAAGGGACGGCCGATCAGTGCGGTCGGGGTGACCAAGGACACAACCGAAGTGCGGGAAGCCCAGATCGCCCTGCAAGCGCACAAGGAGCACCTCGAAGAGCTGGTGGTGCAGCGCACTGCCGAGTTGGATCAACAGGCGCGTTATCTGCGGGCGTTGATCGACAATGTCCCCCACCCGGTCTGGCTCAAGGATACGGCTGGACGTTATCTGGTCTCCAACCGCACCAATGCCCTGGGTTGCGGCGTGCCACTGGACGCGATGATCGGCGCGACGGACTTCGAAATTTGGCCGCGAGAATTGGCCCAGCGCTACCGGGCCGACGATCTGGAGGTTATTCGCTCGGGCCGGCAAAAGGTGGTCGAGGAGCCCTACGCGGACGTGACCAAAGGCGAAATCTGGATCGAAACCTGCAAGACGCCGGTGCTTGCCGACCACGGGGAAGTCATCGCCACCGCCGGGTTTGCGCGCGACATCAGCGCTCACAAAGTCACCGAGGCGGCCCGCGAGGCTGCGCTGCGGGAAGCGCGCCGGCTCGCCCAGGTGCGCAGCGACTTCCTGGCCAATATGAGCCACGAGATCCGCACACCGCTAAATGCAGTGCTCGGTCTGGCGCAGGTCGGGGCACGTGAAAGCGTCGGGCGCAAATCGGGTCAGACGTTCCAGCGCATCCGCGATTCCGGTCAACTGTTGTTGGGCATCATCAACGACATTCTGGACTTTTCCAAGATCGAAGCGGGCAAGTTGAACCTGGATCGAGCACCGTTCAGTCTCGGTGAGGCGATCGACCGCGCGGTGGATGTGACGGCTGAAAAAGCCTACGCCAAGGGAATCGAAATGGCGGTGCACGAAGCAGCGGACCTCCCGGCAACCTGCATTGGCGACCCATTGCGCCTATCTCAGATTCTGGTGAATCTGCTTTCCAACGCGATCAAGTTCACTGACCGAGGCGGGGTGACACTGGTCGTCTCCAGGACCGGCCAGATCCTGTCGCTGCGCGTCGAGGATACCGGTATCGGCATGACGCCCGAGCAACTCGGGCGACTGTTTCAGCCATTCGAACAGGCCGACGGTTCCACCAC
>JBAWHH010000417.1:0-5115 GCA_049593715.1 Rhodocyclaceae bacterium | reverse complement strand
ACGGCGCCGTGCTCATGGCTTTGCCGGCGGCGATGTCTTCGCTCAGCCAGTTCGCCACGACCTGCCAGCCCGCCGCCTGCCAGATTTCGAACGGCCCCAGATTCCAGCCGAAGCCCCAGCGCAGGGCAAAATCCACGTCCCGAGCGCTATGGGCGATGGTGCCGAGGTGGCAGGCGCAGTAATGGAAAACGTCGCGGTGGATGGCCCACAGGAACTCGGCCTGGGGCGAGTCCCCCCGCTCCGCCAGGGCCCGCAGTTGGGCGAACTTGTCCGCCGGGTTCTTGAGCTTGAGGGCGGCGGCGACTTCGGCGTCCACCACGGCGGCGCTGGCGGCGTATTCGCCCCGCGCCGGATCGAGCACTTTGATGTCCTTGCCGTCCTTGCGGTAGATGCCGGCGCGGGTCTTCTGCCCCAGGGCGCCTTTGGCGATCAGCGCCTGCAGCCACTCCGGCAGCGCGAAATGGGCGTGCCACGGGTCGGCGTGGGGGCCGCTGCCCAGAGTGTCCTGCATGGTGCGAATGACGTGGGCCATGGTATCCAGACCCACCACGTCCGCCGTGCGGTAGGTGGCGCTTTTCGGCCGCCCGATGGCCGGGCCGGTGAGGGCATCCACCACATCGAACGACAGCCCCAGCCGCGTCGTGTGGTACATCGCCGACAGCATGGAAAACACGCCGACGCGGTTGGCGACGAAGTTGGGCGTATCCAGCGCGCGGACCACGCCTTTGCCCAGCGTGGTGGTGAGGAAGGTCTCCAGCCGGTCCAGCAGATCGGGATCCGTCGCCTTGCCGGGGATCAGTTCCACCAGATGCATGTAGCGCGGCGGATTGAAGAAGTGCACGCCGCAGAAATGGTTGCGCAGCTCGTCGGGCACCGCGTCTGCCAGGGCGTTGATGGACAGGCCCGAGGTGTTGCTGGCGAGGATGGCGTGGTGGCCGATGAAGGGGGCGATGCGGGCGTACAGATCGCGCTTCCAGTCCAGCCTCTCAGCGATCGCTTCGATCACCAGATCGCAGTCGCGCAGCAGATCGAGATGCTGGTCGTAATTGGCGGGCTGGATGGCGGCGGCGCGGTCGCGCAGGGCCAGCGGCGCGGGCTCCAGCTTGCGCAGCCCTTCCAAAGCTTTGTTCACGATCCCGTTGCGGTCGCCTTCGGCGGCGGCGAGATCGAAGAGGATCACCGGCACGTCGGCATTGGCGCAATGGGCGGCGATCTGCGCGCCCATCACTCCCGCCCCCAGCACCGCGACTTTGCGGACGAAAAAGTTGCGCTGGTTCATGAGTTCAGGATAGGAGCCCGATCGGGCGATTGCAGGGGAAAAACGCCGCGGCGGGAGCCGCCACGGCGCACATCACGAACGTCAGAACGCCATCGAATACTGCGCGCCAAGGATCCAGATGCTGGAATCGTAGGTGCCGTTGACCAGGCCACGGTTCAGCAGAGGATTCGCGCTGCGCTGGTCGTTGTTGATATCCGTATCTTTTATGTAGAGGTAAGCAAGGCCCAGGTCGACGGTGGCCGCCTTGTTGGGTTTCCACTGCGCACCCGTCGAGAACCAGAACCGGTTGTTGTCGGGCAGTGCGGTCAACCTGTCGTCTGCGTTGTGCACCGGCGACTGGTCGTAGGCGATGCCGAATTTGAGCTTCCAGGCATCGTCGAGCTTGTAATTCGCGCCCAATGCAACGCGCCACGTGTCGCGAAACTTGGTTTCGAGGGTCTGGGCAATGGTGCCATCCCCGGCACCGGAAGTGCGGTAGATATCTACCTTGGGAATGCTGCTCCAGCCGGTCCAGGACAAATCGCCGAGCAACTGCCAACGGTCGCTCAGATCCTGAGTCGCGCTGAGCACAACGGTGTCGGGGAATTCGATGTCGGCCTTCACGTCGCTGGTGCCGGCGGCATTGAGAGCAGGCGACGGGCCCGTGACTTTAACGTTGCCGGTGGCCTTGTATTCGATCGCCGAGCGGTAGGAAACGCCGACCTTCGTCGTGGGCGACACATTGAACAGCGCCCCGATGTTCCAGCCCCAGGCAGAATCATCGAGTTCCATCGTGGCGGTGGAACCCCTCAACCCAGCACTGGCGATGCCCACGGTGCGAATATATTCCGCCTCCAGTTTCTGCCAGTTGAGCCCAACGCCGAGTGAAACCTTGTCGTTCACCCGATAGGCGATGGACGGATTGATGTTGATCGTCTTGATTTCGAACTTGCGCGAGTGGGCCGCGCCCACCCAGGGATTTTCGTATTCGGTCACCAGACCGAAAGGGGCGCCGATGCCCAGGCCGACATAAAGATCCTTGTTGAGCGCCCAGGAGAGGTAGGCATTGGGCACGAAAGCCCAGTCGCCACCGTCGCCGCCGTCGCCGGACAACCCGCCCGTCGCCGAGTTACCGTTGTTGAACTTGAAGCTCGGTTTGACGGCGTTGATGCCCAGGGAGACTTCCCGCGCCTGCAACTGCGTCATGCCCGCCGGATTGAAATAAATGGTGCTGGCGTTGTCCGCCACCGCGGCCGAACCAGCATAAGAATTGCCCAGGCCGCTCGCGTTCTGTTCCAGCAACTGGAACCCCGACGCGCCGGCATGACCCGCGAATGCCGCCGCCAACAGCGCGGGAATAGCGCGAAGCGCGAGTTCTTTACCTTTCATTTGAGCCTCCTCCGGTGGACGATCGATTCACGTTGTCGGCCGTGCATTCCGTTCTGGCGGCACGGCTGCCGAGCGATTCTACGCTCGGCCTCCGGCGCGGAAATTGTAAAGAAAACCCCTGTCGTTTTTAAGCAACAGGCGTCGCCGTTTCGGGGGGAACCTCCCGCTTCTTGCCCTGGGCGTCGAGGGCCACGTAGGTCAGGACCGCCTCCGTTACTTTCACCGTGATCGGATCCGCCGGATGCCGCTCGGCATACACTTCCACGGCGACGGTGATGGACGTACGGCCGATCTTGATCACCTCGGCGAACAGGCTGACGACGTCCCCCACCGATACCGGCTGGCGAAAAACGAAAGAATTCACCGACACCGTCGCCACCCGGCCGCGTGCCCGGCGAATCGCCGCCAGCCCGCCGGCGATATCCACCTGGGCCATGATCCAGCCGCCAAAAATGTCCCCGGCCGGATTGACGTCGTGGGGCATGGGCATCAACCGCAGTTCGGGGGTTCTGCCCACGGGCAGTTTCACCGGTTCGTCGGACATGGTTCCTTCGCAGATTCCGTTGGATTGAAATGCCCGCAGGCTACACGCTCACAGCCGCCTGGGGCGAATGTTTTGCAGCGTATCGGAGGGGCCCTCCGGTGAAAGGCGCAAACCCCGTCCCGAAAATCACGCCGGCATCGGCCAGATCGGCGTCCGCCACCACGCCCTGATCGACGCAGCGCCGGGCCGCGGCCAGCAGTGGCGCGACGATGCGCGCCGCCAGGCCCGACTCTGGTGACGCCACGGCCGCTTTCACCGGCTTGCCGTCCTTCCACTGATAAAAGCCACGCCCCGTTTTCTTCCCCAGGTGGCCATCCGCCACCAGTTCCAGCAGCTTCCGGGGCGCCGGGGTTTCGGCACCGGCCAGGGCTTTGCCCGCTGCCACGGCGATGTCCAGCCCCACGGTGTCCGCCAGTTCGATGGGGCCCATGGGCATGCCGAAGGCGACGCAGGCGGCATCCACAGCCTCGGGCGCCAGACCTTCGTCCACGCAGCGCAGCGCTTCCGCCAGATAGGGACCGAGCACGGCATTGACCAGGAACCCCGGCGCGCTTTTCACCGGCAGGGGCAGCTTGTCGATGCGGCGCACGAAGGCTGTGGCGCGGCGGAGAACCTCGCCATCGGTCACCGCCGCGGCCACCACTTCCACCAGAGGCATCTGCGCCACCGGATTGAAGAAGTGGATGCCCACCAGCCGCTCGGGCCGCTGCAGCGCCTGGGCGATGTCTTCGATGCGCAGGCTGGAGGTGTTGGTGGCGATCAGCGCCTCCGGTTTGGCGCGCTGTTCCACGTCCGCCAGCAGCGCCTGCTTGGCGCCGAGATCCTCGAAGATGGCCTCGATCACGACGTCGGCAGAACGAACGCCGTCACCCATGGGATCCGGCACCAGCCGGTCCAACGCATCCCTGGTTTGCCGACGGTCACCGCGGAAGCGTTTGCCGTACAGCGCCGTGGCGCGCTTGACCGCTGGCGCAATGCGCTCGACGCTTTGATCCTGCAGGGTAACCGTCATCCCCCGCAGCGCGCACCAGGCGGCAATGTCGCCGCCCATGGTGCCGGCACCAACGACATGGACGTGGCGCGGCGAGAAGTCGCTTTCCTTGCCGAAACTCTTCAGCCGCTCCTGCAGGAAAAACACCCGCACCAGATTCTGGGTG
The DNA here is from genome assembly GCA_049593715.1 of Rhodocyclaceae bacterium. Lineage (GTDB taxonomy): Bacteria > Pseudomonadota > Gammaproteobacteria > Burkholderiales > Rhodocyclaceae > JBAWHH01. Next base: position 767 of record JBAWHH010000417.1, on the reverse strand, counting down.
GTCGCCGACAAAGCGATGGCGTCGAGGGACGTCAGCGACGCGGGCGGCACCGCCAAGGCGTTGCCGCCGTGGTTCTGCCACATATCCAGGATGGCATAGGGCGCCGGGTAGTGTTCCGGCCGCGCCCGCTTCGCCACCTGCGCGCGCGCTTTGTCCGCCACGAACTTGCGCAGGGGGCCGTTGAGGACTTGTTGCAGCAATGGCAGGCGCCGCCGCGGCACGCCGGAGAGCACCAGCCGGCGCGCGGCGTTTTCCATCACCCGTGGCGGCACGGCTTCATCCACGAGGCCGGCGCGCTTCGCCCGCTTCGCGTCCAGGCTCTTGCCGGTGAGCATCAAATCCAGCACCGCGGCGGGGCCGATGGCTTCCGGCAAGCGCTTCATGCCACCCCAGCCAGGCACGATGCCCAGCAGCACTTCCGGCAGCGCCAGCCGCGTGCCCGGCTCGTCCACGGCGACGCGGTAGCGGCAAGCCAGCGACAGCTCCAGCCCGCCGCCCATGCAGTGGCCCCGGATCAGGGCCAGGGTGGGGTATTTCACCGCCGCCAGACGGTTGAACAGATCCCAGCCGAGGCCCACGAGATCACGGGCTTTTTCGGGGGAATCGAGGTGGGTGAATTCTTCGATGTCCGCCCCGGCGATGAATCCCGCCGCCTTGCCCGAACGGATCACCAGGCCCCGCGGTGGATCACAGTCCAGCGCGTCCAGCAGCGTCGCCAGCTCGCGCATCGTCTGGCGCGACAGGGTGTTCGTGCTGGCGCCGGGGCA
>JBAWHH010000416.1:0-1574 GCA_049593715.1 Rhodocyclaceae bacterium | reverse complement strand
GCGGAAAGTCGCCAGCGTGCGCGCTTCCTCTAAGAAGTGCTCCAGGCCTTCCTGCAGCAGTGCTTCCTGATCGGCGAAACGGGGCCGCACGGTGCGGTCTCCGGTGCGCACGGCAAGCTGGCTCGGCAGGTATTCCTTGATCGCCACTTCGGCGTGGAGGTTGGTATCCGTCGCCAGATAGGTGATGCCAAACCCGCCCTGGCCGAGCACCGCGTCGATGCGGTATTCCTGGAGTCGAAAGCCGGCCGGGAGCGTGTTCGCAACGTTTTCGCGTTCCAGGCTCGGCGGCAGCGGCAGCGCAACGGTGGGCCCGAGCAACGCCGGGTCCGTGGTCATGAGGCGGGTGCTGTCGTCTTCCGCCGGGTTGGCTTGCGCTACGCCGGGGCGCCCGTCGTTCGAGGTTTGCGGTGTGGCGAGAAGCGTTTTTTCCCAGTCTTCCATTGCGGCGAATTCAAGCAGTCGGCAGGCGGCGCAAGGGGCGTCGCGCGGGTGTTACGATAGTCGAAACCAGTTTCAGGGAATGCGACAAATGGCAGGAAACGCCTTGAAGGACGATCCTGCCCTCAGCGCGTCCCTGCCCCGCCTGCTCGCCGTGGCCGCGATAGTGGCGCTGTTCGGCATCGGCATGAGCGTTTTCCTCGATTTCTACAAGTTCAAGTCCGCCGTCCAGGGCGCCGCGCGCTCCCGCATGCTGGTACCGGCAGGGGCGGTCAGCGAGGGCTTGCAGCAGGCCCTCGCCCTGGGTGTTCCCCTCACGGCGGTGGCCGGTGCACCGGACCTGCTGGCGCGGGAGCGTTTGACCGATGCCGCCATCACCGAAATCAGCGTTCTCGACGCGGCCGGCCGCATTCTCTACAGCACCGACCCCGCGGCGATCGGCGGTAGCGCAAACCCATCCTGGAGGGCGGCAGCAGGCCGCGCATCGGCCGCCGGCTGGCACCTCGAAGAGCAAGGGCAAGCGGTGGTCGGCGTACCGATCCGCAACAGCTTCAACGTCGAAATGGGCCAGGTCGCGGTGCGTTATTCCCTCGCGGACCAGGAACAATCCCTCGGCCACATGCGCGGTGAAATGGGCTGGATCGCCCTTTGGGGCTACACGGACATGCTGGTTCTGGCCGCTTTGGGCCTCGGGATCGCGTTGCGCGCCGGAACGCGCGGCAAGCCGCCCGCCCGCCCATGAGCGCAGGCAGGGACGCGCAACACACGCTGCAGGGACGGCTCACCGCCGCCATCCTGATCGCCACGGTGATCGGCCTGGCCGGCGTGTTTTTCCAGACCTACCGCACTTTCGACGCCGGACTGGAACCCCAACTGGCGCGCAAGGCCGGCGTCGTGGGCGTCTCGGTCGCCAAACTGGTGGGCAAGGCCCTGGACTACGGCATCGGTTTCGGCGAGATGGTCGGCGTCGAAGCGCACCTGAAGGAACTGCTGCGCCAGCATCCGGAACTGGCCCATGTCGCGGTGCGCGATGCCGCGGGCCAGGTCCGCTTCGCAAGCGGTCCGCACCCGCCGAGCCGCGCCGTCTCGGTGCCCATCACCCGCGGCGGCGAGTTGAACGGCGCGGTCGAGGTGGG
>JBAWHH010000415.1:0-7692 GCA_049593715.1 Rhodocyclaceae bacterium | reverse complement strand
GAAGAGCAATCGTTCGGGCGTGGTCGGTGTGTGCCGCTACTGCGCTTCCGAGACCCGCAATCTGCCGGAAGACCAACAGCGCTGGTTCTGGGTCGCCTCCTGGCCCTTGCCTGACGGCAAGCGCAAGCGCGTCAAATTCGCGGTTAACAAGTATGGCGAGGAAAAAGCATTCAAGATGGCGCTCAAGGCGCGCCGTGATGCGATCCGCAAACTCGAAGGCAACTTCGATCCAGGTGCCGCTCGCCGAGTTCCCAAGCGACGCTCCAAAGCTTCGTCTGGTGTCGACAAAAGCGTGGCAACCGATGGTGGCAGCGGAAGCGGTTCCACTGCGACCATCAAACCGAGCCGCAAAGCTCTCGCGGCGGTGTGAGGATCCCCGGGGGGGCTGGCCGTCAGGCCGTTGCCCCCATCGCGATGGCGCGGGCCGCGCTGGCTTCGAGGTCCGCGGCATCAGGCTTGGGCTGGGAAAGCCAGTTTCCCAAATGGTCTTGTATCAGGCCGCCGAGAGCGGCAATCCACTCTGGCCGCTCGTTGAGGGCCGGAATGTAGTGGAACTCCCCACCACCGGCTTCAAGAAAAGCAGTCCTGCACTCGATGGCGATTTCTTCGAGCGTCTCCAGGCAATCCGAAACGAAGCCTGGACAGATCACGTCTGCGTGCTTGATCCCCTGCCGCGCAAATTCTTCTAGCGTCGGTTGCGTGTAAGGCTGCAGCCATTGCGCTTTGCCGAACCGCGATTGGAAGGTTACGACGTATTGGTGCGGTCGCAATTCCAAGGCTTCCGCCAGCAAGCGCCCCGTTTTTTGGCATTCGCAGTGGTAGTTGTCGCCTTTGTCCAGAGAGAATCGCGGTACGCCATGAAAGCTCATGACCAGCTTTTCCGGTTGCCCATGCTGCGCCCAGTGCCGCCGAACATTGTCCGCCAACGTGCTGATATATTCAGGCCAGTCGCAGAAATTGCGGATGAAGCGTAACTCGGGCGTGTTTCGCAGCCGGCTCATGTAGTCGCCGACTACGTCTAGGCTCGATGCCGTCGTGCTGGCGGCGTATTGCGGGTAGAGCGGAACGATCAGGATGCGCGTGCAATGGGCTTCCTTCAGTCGCGCCAGTTGGGCTGGGATGGAAGGTTCTCCATAGCGCATTGCGTAATCGACTATCAGCTGGGAGTGCCCCGCTTCCCCCAGCCAGTCGTGCAGCATCCTGGCCTGCCGCTCGGTATGAATCCTCAGGGGCGAGCCCTCGTCAGTCCATATCGTGGCGTACTTGATCGCCGACTTGGCCGGTCGTGTGTTGAGGATCACGACGTTCAAAAATGGCAGCCACATGATTCGTGGAATTTCCACCACGCGAGGATCTGAGAGGAATTGCTTCAAATACCGTCGCAATGCTGGAGTCGTCGGGGCCTCCGGAGTGCCAAGATTGACCAGCAGGACGCCGATCTGCGGCTTGGTGCCGTGCTTGTACTCCGGTTCAGGCAGAAAAACGGGCATGGTGGAATCTCTTAGAACCGAACGCGGCGCGACCGGTTTACGACATGCGGTATCGAGCGAGCGCCTATCCATCGCACTCTCGGCGAGGGCGAAAGCGCCGGAAAGCTTGGGGTGCTCCGATCGGGTGCCGGGCCAATGTCGATGGCTCATTCAGCGGGGGACTCGGCCAGGTGATGGCTGCGGCTTGCGCCGAAACCTTCCCAGCGATACTTCCGCCAGCGTCGCGATTGATCATCCGGCATCATCCTGTGCGAAAGGGATTCGGGGGGCGAACTGCCTCGGTCACCGTCAGTCTCCCGACAGGGCGCTGGACAGCAACTTGGCCGTGATGTCCACTATGGGAATCACGCGCTCGTAGGCCATGCGTGTCGGCCCGATCACCCCCACAGACCCCACGACCTGGCCGTCGACCTCGTAAGCGGCAGTGACCACGCTGCACTCGTCCAAAGGTGCCAGCCCGGACTCGCCGCCGATAAAGATCTGCACCCCGTCGGCCCGATTGGACATCTCTAGCAATTGCATCATGCCCGTCTTCTGCTCGAACAGCGAAAACAACTGCCGCATCCGATGCATGTTGGAGGAAAAATCCGCCACCTCCAGTAAGTTCTTCTCTCCCGAAATGACGACTTCGCCCGAGCTGTCCGCCATCGCCTCGTTGCCTGCATCAATGGCCGCCGTCATCAGCGAAACCAGATCCGTGCGCAGGCGCCGCAACTCGTCGCTGAGGCGCAGCCGTATCTCGTTGAAATCGAGTCCAGCGCATTGCTCGTTCAGATAGTTTGCTGCCACGACCAGTTCGCTAGGGGAATAGGATCTGTCAGTAAACAAAATTCGGTTCTGCACGTCGCCGTCCGTCGTGACGATAATCAGCAGGATGCGCCGTTCGGCCAGGCTGATGAACTCGATCTGCCGGATCTTAGGGGCGTGTCGGCGCGGTGCCATTACGATTCCGGCAAAATGCGTCAGTCCGGAAAGCAGTTCCGATGCGGAGCGGATCAACCTTTGCGGGTGATTGCGCTGCAGGTGATCCTCCAGTTCATGCAACTCCGCTTGATGCAGCGGTTTGAAGGTGAGCAGCGTATCGACGAAAAAGCGGTAGCCTTTGGCAGTCGGAATGCGCCCAGCGGACGTGTGCGGGCTGGCGATGAAGCCCATTTCCTCCAGATCGGACATCACGTTGCGCACCGTCGCCGGGGACAAATCCAGGCCCGAGTAGCGGGAAAGCGCGCGCGACCCCACCGGCTGACCTTCAGCGATGTAGCGTTCGATCAGGGTTTTGAGCAAGATTTGGGCGCGCTGGTCGAGCATGGTCCCCACGGCGGAAAAGTTAGCGCCCATTCTACAAGAACCGGCGAGCCCATCGGCAGACCGCCGCTGTTGCGCATTGCCAGCACTGCCAGTTATGGTCTAATCGAAGGATGAGTATTGCTTTCGCGACGATTGCGCTGATCGGCAAATTCCGCAGCCACGATATTGGTGCGACCCTTTCCGCCCTAGGCAGTTTTTTGCGCGACCGCGGGCGTACCGTCCTGATCGAGTACGCGACGGCGGAAGCAACGGGGACGCATGGTTTCGAGGTGGCTTCCTATGAGGTGATCTGTGCTCGTGCCGACCTCGCCATCATCGTTGGTGGTGATGGCACGCTGTTGCACGCGGCGCGTCTACTTGCCGAGTACGATGTGCCTCTCGTCGGCGTGAATCAGGGCCGCCTGGGATTCATGACCGACATCTCCCGTCATACCATGCTGGACCGCATCGGCCAGATGTTGGACGGAGAATACCGGCTGGAACGCCGTTCGTTGCTCGAGGCCATGGTAGTCAGCGGCAACCGGCCCGCCTTCATGACTTTGGCGATGAACGACGTGGTTGTGAACAAAGGGGAACTGGGGCGCATGATCGAGTTCCAGTTGCGCATCGACGGCGAATTCATCTACGACCAGCGCTCCGACGGTTTGATCATCGCCACGCCGACCGGGTCCACGGCCTACGCCATGTCTGCCGGCGGCCCGATTCTGCATCCGGCCCTCTCCGGCATTGCGATCGTGCCCTTGTGCCCTCATGCGCTTTCCAATCGCCCCATCACCGTGAGCGACCGCAGCGCCATTGAAATCGAGCTCATCCCGCCCCACGACGCCCGGGTGCATTGCGACGGGCAGATGCGCTTCGACGCGCGTGCTGGCGATACTGTGCGGGTAACGCGTTCGGAACACGCCGTCACCCTTGTTCATCCGCCCGGCTACAGCTATTTCGCCATGCTGCGCGAGAAGCTGCACTGGAGCGAAGCGCCTCGAAACCACTGACCGCCAACAACGTTTTCCATGCTGCACCGACTTTTGATCCGGGATTTCGTCATCGTCGACACGCTGGAACTGGAGTTTCCGGACGGATTCGGGGCGCTGACCGGCGAAACGGGTGCCGGGAAATCCATTCTCGTCGATGCCTTGGCTTTGGCTCTAGGGGAGCGGGCCGATCCTGCTGTAGTGCGGGTCGGCTGCGCCAGGGCCGAAATCAGTGCTGAGTTTGAACTGACCCGGGACGAAAGCGTCATGGCTTGGCTGGGGTCCAACGACTTTTCCTGTGAGGAGCGCCAGTGCCTGCTACGTCGTGTGGTCGAGGCGGGTGGCCGATCGCGGGGCTATATCAACGGTGCTCCCGCCACCGCCGCCCAGATGCGGGAACTCGGGGAGATGCTGGTCGATATCCACGGCCAACACGCCCATCATGCTTTGCTGCGGGCTGAAGCCCAGCGCGGTCTTCTCGACGCCCATGGTGGCCTGGTGGATTTGCAGCGGGAGGTTGCCGAGCGCTATCGCAGTTGGCGTCACCTCGCCGATGCCCGGCGAAACGCAGAACGCGACACCGAGGGTATGGCGCGCGAGCGGGAAATGCTGGAGTGGCAACTCGGGGAGTTGCGCGAACTCGCCTTCGATTCCCGGCAGTGGGAAGAGCTTGGCGTCGAACACCGGCGCCTCGCCAACGCCGCGAACCTCTTGGCCGGGGGCGCGCAGGCCCTGGCGTCGCTGGAGGAGGGCGAGTTTGCCCTGGTTGCCACGGCAGGGCAGGTGGCGCAACGTTTGGGATCCCTGGGCGAATACGATCCGGAATTGCGCGAGGCTGCCGATCTGCTTGAAGATGCGCGGATCCGCTTGGACGAGGCGGCTCATCTGCTGCGCCGCCATGGCGAAAAACTGGAGCTTGACCCGCAGCGATTGGTGGACGTGGAGGCCAGGCTGGAAGCCGTGCATCAGATGGCGCGCAAACACCGTGTGGTGCCCGCCGACCTACCAGAAATTCAACTGGCCATCGAGCGGCGCCTCGATCAGTTGCAGGGGGCGTCGGACCCCGCCTTGCTTGCCCGGCGCGAGGAGGAGTCCAAGGCAGCGTTTTTCACCTTGGCCGCCGACCTGAGTACAGGCCGGGCAGATACCGCTGCCCGCCTGTCGCGGGCCGTGACCGATGCGATGCAGGGGCTGGCAATGGAAGGCGGCGTGTTTGAAGTCGCCCTTCAACCTCACGCTGAGGGAACCGCCCATGGGCTGGAGGATATCGAGTTTCGGGTTTCAGCGAACCCGAATCAGCCGCTACGCCCCCTGGCCAAGGTGGCTTCCGGCGGAGAGTTGTCGCGAATTGGCTTGGCGATCCAGGTCATCGCCAGCGCAGGGGGAGCCGCTGGCACGTTAATTTTTGACGAAGTAGACGTTGGTATCGGCGGTCGCGTAGCGGAAATTGTGGGCCGCATGCTCAGGGGGATCGGGGTGGAACGGCAGGTGTTATGCGTGACTCACCTGCCCCAGGTGGCCGCGCAGGCGAATTGGCAGTGGGCAATTGCGAAACGGGACGGCGGGGAAGGGGTGACGAGTAGTGTCACTGCCCTCGACGACCAAACTCGCGTAGAAGAAATCGCCCGCATGTTGGGTGGTGTGGCGGTTACAGCCACAACTCGTCGCCATGCTCGGGAGCTATTGGCGGCTGGTCGCGGCTAGCGAAGGCGATGATTGCGCGTGGCGGCTACCGGGCGCAACGCGGAACGGCGGCAGGAAGTGTCGGCTTACTTGGTTGCAGCCTTGCGGTTTGGGCACTCCGGCTTGATGCACTCGCAGTACAAATAGAGGGCGTGGTCGCGAACTGCGAAACCGCGCTCCTTGGCGATCCGCTGCTGCCGTTTTTCGATTTCCGCGTCGAAGAATTCTTCCACCTTGCCGCAGGTGACGCAAACCAGATGGTCGTGGTGATGTCCCTCGTTTAGTTCGAACACCGCCTTGCCTGATTCGAAATAGTGCCGGCTGAGCAGTCCCGCCTGCTCAAACTGGGTGAGCACGCGATAGACCGTGGCAAGCCCGATATCCATGCCGTGGGTCAGAAGGGCGCGATACACGTCCTCGGCGGTCATGTGGCGCGTTTCCGTGTGCTGAAAGAGATCGAGGATCTTCAGCCGCGGAAAAGTGGCCTTCAGGCCGATGCTCTTGAGTTCCTGAGAGTTGCTCATGGCGTGGCTGCGGGATCGAGCACAAAGGGAGGATGATATACTTTTCGCCGATCTGTAGACATCCGACCCAGGCCCCACATGCCCTTAATGCGCTTGATCCCCGTCCTTGCCACCGTTCTTGTTGTCGCTGCCTGCGGAAGCCTGCGCCTAAGCCCCTACCGCATCGATGTGCGTCAGGGCAACATGGTGACGCAAGACATGGTGGCCAAACTGAAGCCTGGTATGACCAGAGATCAGGTGCGCTTTGTACTCGGAACGCCGCTGATTGCGGATATCTTCCACGCCGACCGATGGGACTACGTGTATCGCTTCCAGCCGGGAAGGGGTGACCTCCAGGAGCGCAAATTCACCGTGTTTTTCGCCGATGGCAAGTTGGCCCGGGTTGCCGGGGATGTGGCGCCGGCGGTTCCGGCATCCGCCGGCGACGGCGCGGCGGCAAGTGTCCCGCAAGCAGTTTCGGTGCCGGCGGAGGTTGGGGAAACCGAGCCTCCAGCGGCTGGGGCGGCGGCCGACGCGACACCGGAGCAACCTGCCCCGTCAACCACGGAATAGTGCGCAGCTCTGGCGGTCGCAGCTTCCTCCCTGTTTCATCACACCAGGATTGACCCAGATGACTCAATTGCGAATCGCCGTTGCCGGGGCCTCCGGGCGCATGGGGCGGACCTTGGTCGAGGCGGTATTGAGTGCGCCCGACATGACCCTCTCCGCCGCATTGGAACAATCGGGCAGCCCGTTTCTGGGCGCCGACGCGGGCGATCTGGTGGGTTCCCGCTGCGGTGTCGCGATCAGCACGGATGTTGCGGTGGCGCTCGCAGATTCGGACTGTCTCATCGATTTCACGCGCCCCGAAGGAACGCTAGTGCATTTGGCCGCCTGCGCCGAGTCGGGTACGAGCATGGTCATCGGCACGACAGGGCTTGGTTCGGAGCAGAAGGCCCGAATCGCCGAGGTCGCACAGAAGATCCCCGTAGTTTTTGCGCCGAATATGAGCGTTGGCGTCAATCTCGTGTTCAAGTTGCTCGACACCGCCGCACGCATCCTCGACCGCGGTTACGACGTGGAAATCATCGAGGCGCACCATCGTCACAAGGCGGATGCTCCGTCCGGGACGGCGCTGCGCATGGGCGAGGTGGTCGCGCAGGCGCTTGGCCGTGATCTCGCGCAGTGTGCCGTCTATGGGCGCGAAGGGGTGACCGGGGAGCGGGATCCGTCAACCATTGGGTTTGCCACGGTGCGCGGAGGCGACATCGTTGGTGACCATACGGTCCTCTTCGCCGGGCCCGGCGAGCGCGTCGAGATCACCCATAAATCGGGCAGTCGCATGCCTTACGCCCAGGGAAGCCTGCGCGCGGCGCGCTTTCTCTCGCAGCATCGGCAAGGCCTGTTCGACATGCAGGACGTGCTCGGCCTCCGCTAAAGTCGTTTCCGGCTGCGGCCGATAGGGGGGTGACAGGTTAACCGTGGGGGTTTCCCCCAGCCCACTCCCCTTCTCCCATGACTAGTGCGATGCTGCTCAAGCAGCTCAGGGAAGCATTCGGCTTGGACTCCGAGGCCGACGTGTCGGCCTTCATCGGCGGCTTGCGCGCCGCGGGGCAAACCGATGTGGCCGAGGGGCTTGGCCGATTGCTGGCTGCCGTCGGTCAGTCCTACAGCGAACTAGAGAAGTACGTGGGCGCTGCACGGGAGGCGGACTGGCTCAAACGCGCGTTCCAGATC
>JBAWHH010000414.1:0-5615 GCA_049593715.1 Rhodocyclaceae bacterium | reverse complement strand
GATTTGGGTTTGGCCTACCTCCCCGCGCACTAACCTGAGGCCCAGCCAAATTCGAAGCCCCAGGGCGATGTTGCCATGGGCATGAAACGCCCTCCATGTCTTGACTATGGAGGGCGTGCTTTGTGGTGCAGCTCGTTGAGTTGCCGTTCAGGCGCGCCTTTGGGCCGCTTCTTTTCCGCTGGGGCTGGTAGGCAGCTGTTCGCTGGGGCTGGGCGGAACGGGCGGGAATCGGTGGCGGGCGGTTCCCGCCTGCGGGGAGCCGCGTTTGCCTGCCGCCGGGCTTTGCTGCCGCAGAAGCGGGAGCCCAGCGGCGCGGGAGAGGCTTTCAGTGGAAGCAGAGGCGACCGAGGAATCCCTGGGGCAGCACTTCTTCTGCCTGGGACTGGTTGGCGGTGTTTGCGGAGGGGGCCGTCAATGAATCGGCTTCGTGCCGCCAGGCCGGATCGCCCAGCACTTCCGCGTCAATCAGTTCGTTTAGCTTGTCCATGGCCACCGTCCAGTATTCCGGCGTGCCCACCCATTCGGTCGTCCGCGTGGCGTGGCGGAGTGCGTCGCCCCACAACTGTTCTGCGCGTTGGTCTGAAATGCCTGCCTTTCTGGCGAGCCAGGGCAAAATCTTTGGCGTTTTCATCGGAGGTCCTTTCAGCAATTGTGCGTTTGGGTGGTTCTGCCCGGCGAGTCGGAGGTTTGGTGCCCCTGGTCAAAGCGTCTTGTGCGATGCATCAAACCAAGTGAGGTGACGGTACCGTTTAACGGTGGGTGCTGCCATGACTTAATTGTTCTCTGCATACTTTTCGCAAGCGAACGCGGAAAAATGTCACGTTCAGGCTCGGGAGCCGGGATCGGCCGTCCGGGGACGACTGGCTTCGTCCCCAGGACTCAGGCGTTTTCCTGTGTCGGCCGTTGGTTCTATGGCGACGGGGAAAACGCGGGGCGTATACTTGCCAAATTAAGTGCCCCGCAAGGGAATTAGGGAGACCGTGGTGAGCCTTCTTTTGGATCGAAGAATGGGCCTGGAACGACGGGGTGTGGATCTCGGGCCGCCTGCGGGCTCGATAGATCGACGCCGTCGTGTCGAACGCCGCCTGATGCAAGTCGCCGAAATCGACTTTAAGGATTGGGCCGCCTGGATGGCCCGCTGGCGCGCACGTTCGGCGGCCGTTCCGCCGGCTCCGCGCGTTGCGCCAACGCAGGTTCCCCGGCTGGTGGCGGTAAGCAGCAACGATCGCCGGCGCCCCGGAGACCGCCGCAGTCAGGCCGCCGGTATGCCCATCGGCAAGGTCGACCGACGCAACAAGCAGGAACGGCGAGGCTTGGGCGTGGCGGAAGTCTCGATGGACGAGTGGTTGTCGGCCATCGACCTGAAATAGCAGACGTTCCCGCCCCTGCCCCACCGGCGAGGGGCCTGCTTTGCTCTTCCGGGGCGCGCCAGCGCGCCCTCCCAGTAGCATTCGCGCGCATCCTCTGCGCGTAAACCGAGGTCGAAGTCGAGCCGGCGCCGGTGCCTCCCGATATACTTCGCGCTTTTCATCTTTCCGGCGCGCACCATGATCCGAATCGCCCGCGAATGGGCTCTCAGCGGCGACTACGCAGACATTCTTTACCACGTTCACCCGGATGGTATCGCCAAGGTCACCATCAATCGGCCGGAGCGACGCAATGCTTTTCGCCCCGAGACGGTGATGGAGCTTTGCGATGCGTTTCGCCGCGCCCAGATTGATCCCGCCATCGGCGCCATCATTTTGACCGGCGCGGGTAGTGAAGCCTTTTGCTCGGGCGGGGATCAGAGGGTAAGGGGCGACGACGGGGGCTATCACGATGAGTCGGGCACGCCCCATCTGAACGTCCTGGATCTGCAGATGCAGATTCGCCGTTTGCCCAAGCCGGTTGTGGCGATGGTGGCGGGCTACGCCATCGGCGGCGGCCACGTGCTCCATCTGGTTTGCGACCTGACCATCGCGGCGGATAACGCCCGCTTCGGGCAAACCGGCCCCAGGGTGGGAAGTTTCGACGCCGGCCTGGGAACCGGTCTGATGGCGCGCGTCATCGGTCAGAAAAAGGCCAAAGAAATCTGGATGTTGTGTCGCCAGTACGATGCTGCCCAGGCGCTGGAAATGGGGCTGGTCAATACGGTGGTACCACTGGCGGAACTGGAAGAGGTGACCATCCAGTGGTGCCGGGAGATGCTTCGCTTGTCGCCCACGGCGCTGCGTTTCATCAAGGCCGGGTTCAATGCCGACACCGACGGGCTGGCGGGCATCCAGGAATTGGCCGGCAACGCCACCGGCCTGTTCTACATGACGGAGGAAGGCAGGGAAGGACGGGACGCCTGGCTGGCGAGGCGTGCGCCGGAATTCGCCAAGTACCGCAAGCGCCCCTGAGGAGTCACCCGTGCGCATTCGCGCCACGCGCCTGCACGCTTTCCATTTGCCGCTACGCGCGTCTTGGGCCAGCGCGGCGGACCGCTTTAGTGTACGGACCGGGTGGCTGCTGCGCATCGAGACGGATGATGGGCCAACGGGATTCGGCGACTGCGCGCCGCTTCGTTCCGCTGGTACGGAAACGCCGGATCAGGCGCTGAAATCACTCGTCGACTGGTGCCAAACAGCAGCGGGTCAGGAGGCGCGCGAAGCCTTGGTCGGCTTGGGCATGCTCGCTACTCCTGCCGCCCGTTGCGCAATCGAATCCGCGCTGCTCGATCTCATTGCCCAATTTGAGGGGTTGCCCCTTGGCTCGCTGCTGGGCGGCGAGGTTTTCGCGCCGGCTGTCCGCGTCAATGCGGCAATCGGCTCCCTTGATCGGGCCATCCGCGCTCGTGCCGAGGCTGCGCTGCAGGCTGGCTTTACGGTGCTCAAGATCAAGGTTGGCGTCGAGCCGCTTCATTCTGAACTTGGGTTGATTCGGGAGTTGGCTGGGAGCCTTCCGCCCCACGTATGGCTTAGGCTGGATGCCAATCAGGCCTGGGAGGAAAGCGCCGCGGCGCAGTTCATCGATGCTTGCGCCGACCTGCCGGTGGATGCCATCGAGGAGCCTCTTGCCGGGGCGGACCGGTCCGGTTTGCGGCGTCTGCAGGCGCGTTGTTCGTTCCCCCTTGCGGTTGATGAATCCTGGTCCGCCAACGAGGCGGAATGCTTCTTTGCTGATCCGCCGGTGCGCCGGCTGATCCTCAAACCGCCGCGTCTGGGCGGGCTGAAGGCGGCGCTGAACCTTGGCCGCTACGCCGTCGCAGCGGGTGTGGAATGCGTAGTGACGAGCAGCGTGGACAGCGCCTGCGGCATTTTCGCGGCGGCCCATGTCGCGGCGGCGCTGGACAACCGGCTCGCCCACGGTTTGGCCACCTCGTCGTGGCTTGCCGCGGACGTGGGCGTGCCCCCGGCAATCATCGGCGGCGAGATGACCCTGCCGGGTACCCCCGGGTTGGGCTTCGTGCCGGACGGCCGCATCGATTTCATCGAACCGGACGCGCTACGCACCCACGCGGCTGCGGCCTTGCAGCAATGACCACACTGGCTCAATCGCTGCAGCGCGTTGCCCTGGATACGCCCGATACTTTGGCATTGCTTAATTCGAGCGGCTCCTGGAGTTACGGTGATCTGCTGGCCCTGGCCCGACGGGGTGCCGGGCGCCTGCTTGCTGCGCGTCCACGTGGGGCGCGAATTGCCGCCGTTTCCGGTACCGCCAGCGAACTGGCGCTTGCGTCTTACCAGTGCGCCGCCGCGGGGCTGGGCTTTATGCCCCTGGATGCCGCAACGGCGGAACGGCGCTGGCCGACATTGCGCGACGAAGGTGGTGATGGACTATGGCGCACTGCCCTGCCCGCAAGCGGTGGCGTGGCTGATGAATGGTCATCGGTCGCGGACTGTCGTTGCGACGACATCGCCCTCGTCATCGCCACCAGCGGTAGCGAAGGGATGCCGAAGGCGGTAATGCTCAGTCGCGGCAATCTTGCTGCGGCGGCCGAGGCGTCCAACGAGCGCATACCGTTGAATCGCGGCGACGTCTGGCTCGCATGCCTGCCTCTCCACCATATTGGCGGCATTTCCATCCTTCACCGGTGTGCCCGGGCGGGTGCGACCGTGTTGCTGCACGAAGGATTTGACGCCGTGGCCGTGTGGCGTGACGTCGTAAGTGGGGGCGTTACTCACATCTCCCTCGTCCCGGCCATGCTGGCCCGCTTGCTTGACGTGGCGGACCGGCCCCCGCCGTCCCGCCTGCGCTACGCCCTGATCGGTGGCGCGGCTTTGTCGCGCCCCCTTTTCGATCGAGCCGTGGCGGCAGGTTGGCCGTTGTGTCCCAGTTACGGCCTGAGTGAATGCGCTGCCCAGGTCGCGACCCTGGTGCGTCCTGCGGCCGGTCAGTGGGTGGAAGGTGCGGTCGGCGCGCTTATGCCGGGGGGCGACGCCCGAATCGGTGACGATGGGCGGCTGCGCCTTCGTGGACCGCAGGTCATGCTCGGCTATCTCAATCCGCAATTGCGCCCTGGGTTGGGCCTCGATGAGGGCGAGTTCGTGACGTCCGATCTGGCTCGGTTCGCCGCGAACGGCAGCCTGACCATCATCGGCCGCGCCGACGACGTGCTGGTGACGGGCGGCGTCAACGTTCATCCGCTGGAAGTGGAATCCTGCCTGGCCGGCTGCCCCGGCGTTGCCGACGTGGCGATTACTGCCATACCAGATCCGGTGTGGGGGGATCTGCTGGTTGCTTTGGTGGTCGGGCCAGCGGAGCCGGAGACCGTGCAGGATTTTGCCCGCCAGCGCCTCGCGTCCCCCATGCGCCCCCGCCGCGTCGTGCCGGCGCTACGCTTGCCGCGCAACCCGATGGGGAAACTCGATCGGGCCGCGCTTCCGGCTTTGGCAAAGGAGTGCGCGTAGTGCACGGGGTTGTTTTCGATGGCACCCGGTTGCTCCATCTGCGGCGTCGGCTGCGGACCAAGCTTGCCGAAGCACCGCCCGGTGCCTTGATCAGCATCGCCATGGACATCGGCCGCGGAGAAGACTGGCTGGCCGGCGGCCTTGGCGACAAATCCTTCAATTACTGGGCGCAGCCCGCGGCGGCGGACTGTCGCCTCGGGCTCGGCCGGGCGATCTCCATCGTTGGCGAGGGGCCTGAACGGTTTGCGGATCTCCAGTCGGCCTTTGCCGAACTGGCGTCCAACTGGGTTGTGGACAGCGACGACCCGGTGTCGCCGGCGGCATTCCTGGGCTTCGCGTTCAGCGACGATCAGAGCGGTCCACTGCCCAACGCCCTGCTGACTGTGCCCTCGGTGATGCTCCAGTGCCGCAATGGGCGGTGCTGCGCGATCCTTTCCTGCATCGCCGATGACGGAGAGTCGGCCATTGACCGCTGGATGGCGGCGCTGCATCCGGGATCGCGACTGCGCCCGGCGGGCTTGGTGGCACCCGCCCAGACGCGGATCCCGACCCCCCTGGCGGATCGAGAGTGGCTGACCAGGGTCAATTCCGCTCTGGCCGACATCGCCGCAGGCAAATTGACCAAGGTCGTTCTTACCCGCCGCATTGCGTTGCGGGCTCGGCAAGATTTTGCCGTCGGGCCGATCCTGCGCACCCTCGCACGGCGCCAGCCCGCCAGCACGGTCTTCGGCTTCGGCGATCCCG
>JBAWHH010000413.1:0-4117 GCA_049593715.1 Rhodocyclaceae bacterium | reverse complement strand
CGGTGGTCCGTGGGCGTGCCGGCAATGGGGGCATCGTGCTTTCCGTCGGCGGCAGTGATCCGACCGAAATCTGTTGCCGGACGGTGATCAATTGTGCCGGCCTGGGGGCGAACCGCCTGGCAGCCGCGATCGATGGCGTCCTCCCGGGTTCTGTTCCGCCCCTTTTTTTCGCCAAGGGCAACTACTTTTCGCTGGCACCAAAGTCCCCGTTCTCGCGTCTGATTTATCCCTTGCCGCAGCCGGGCGGCCTGGGAGTTCATTTGACCCTGGATCTGGCGGGGCAAGCCCGCTTTGGTCCCGACGTGGAGTGGATTGCAGAGGAGGCCTACGAGGTGGCCCCGCGCCGCGGCGACGCTTTCTATGCCGAAATTCGGCGCTATTGGCCGGGACTTCCCGATGCGGCACTGCAGCCAGCGTACGCCGGCATTCGTCCCAAGCTTTGCCGGTCCGACGGCGGCGAACAGGATTTCGTTTTCCAGGGCGCCAGCCATCATGGCGTTCGCGGCTTGGTCAGTCTGTTTGGTATCGAGTCGCCGGGCCTGACGGCCTCCCTCGCGATCGCGGAGACGGTGGCGGAAATGGCGGCGGCGTGACCCCAGGCGCTACACCGGCCTCCGGCGCGATGGCTACAGGTTGACGCTTTCCCAACTTGCCTCGGTGCAGCGCAGGTAACCGCCCGTCTGGTACCAATCCTTCAATACCCAACGCTCGCAGCGGCGTCCGTCGACTTCAAAGACGTGTTTGGCGGGAAGGTGGGTGTGGCCGTGGATCAATCGCGGGTAGCCGTGGCGGCGCACCAGGTTTTCCACGGCGGTTTGGTCCACATCCATGGCGGCCATGGGCTTGCGGCTCTTCTCCTCATCGCTTTGGCGCCGCAGCCCCTCGATCAACGTCTTGCGTGCCGCTAGGGGCTGAGCGAGGAAACCGTCGATCCAGGTCCGCGTGCGCACCTTCTCCCGGAAGGCGAGATACGCGGTGTCACCGGTACAAAGGGTGTCGCCGTGAAGCACGAGGGTGGGGCAGCCGGCCACGTCGATCAGCGCCGGATCCGGCAGCAGGTGCGTGCCGGTCAGCCGGGAAAAATCTTCTCCGAGCAGAAAATCCCGATTGCCGTGAAGCACGAAAACACTCGTGCCATGGTCGGACAGGGTGGCAAGACCATCGACGATTGAACGGTTGAAAGGATCGTTGATATCGTCGTCGCCCGCCCAGGCCTCGAAGAGGTCACCGAGGATGTAGAGGGCCTCGGCATTGCTGCCGGGGCCACTCAGGAAATCAAGGAATGCGTGGGAAATTGCAGGGCGCGTGGCGCACAAGTGCAGGTCCGAGATGAACAGCACGGCCACGCGCTTACCCCTACGGTTTAAATGACTTCTGCGCGCTCGATCACCACGTCTTCGACGGGCACGTCCTGGTGGAAACCCTTGTTGCCGGTTTTCACGTCGCGGATCTTGTCCACCACGTCCATGCCTTCCGTGACCTTGCCAAATACGCAATAGCCCCAGCCGTTTGCCGTGGGCGAAGTGTGATCGAGGAAGGCATTGTCCGCGACGTTGATGAAGAACTGGGCGGTAGCGGAATGGGGTTCATTGGTGCGCGCCATGGCGATTGTTCCCGCGAGGTTCTTGAGCCCATTGTTGGCTTCGTTCTTGATCTCCGCTTGGGTGGGTTTCTGCTTCATGCCCGGTGTGAAACCCCCTCCCTGGATCATGAAGCCGTCGATGACGCGGTGGAAGATAGTGTTGTCGTAGTGACCAGCCTTGACGTAATCGAGGAAATTGCGCACGGTTTCCGGCGCTTTGTCGTCGTTGAGTTCGAGGGTGATGGCGCCGAGGCTGGTGTGCAGTCTGATCATGGGTTCTCCTGGGGAAATCGGCCGGCGAGTTACGCCAGCCTGGGTCTGAAATTGTTGGGGCGGCTTGCTACCGCCCACGCCGAGCGGTGCGGAAGGCTGGCCGTGAACCGCCTATTTGCCGCCGATCACGCGGGCTGATTCGATGATCACCGGTTCGGTCGGAACATTCTGCTGAAAGCCGACCGTGCCCGTCTGCACCTTGGCGATCTTGTCCACCACATCCATGCCCTTGCTTACCTTGCCGAAAACGGCATAGCCCCAGCCGTCTTGCCCGGGGTAGTCGAGGAAGGTGTTCGTCTTCAGATTGATGAAGAACTGTGCGGAGGCGGAGTGGGGGTCCTGGGTGCGCGCCATGGCCAGCGTTCCCACCTCATTCTTCAAGCCGTTCTTGGCCTCGTTCTGGATCGGCGGGCGAGTCGATTTCTGCTTCATCGACTTGTCGAAACCGCCACCCTGGATCATAAAGCCATCGATCACACGGTGGAAAACGGTCCCGTTGTAGAAACCATCCCGCACGTACTGGAGGAAATTCTCCACCGTTTTCGGCGCCTTCTCGGCGTCGAGTTCCACCGTGATCGTTCCCTGGGAGGTCTTCATTTCCACCTGGGGATTGGCAGCTAGGGCGGGCAAGACTGCGCAGCACGCTAAGGCGAAGGAAAGAATGCGCTTCATTGGGCCTCTGTCCGGATTAAGGGATATTGGCGGCATCGATACGCCGCACGCGCGCAATGATAACCCGGCGATTGGCCGGCAGGATTCGCTCTGGCCCATTGGGGGCGCCGCTGGGGTTCAGTAAGGAAAATGCTGCTTGAAATCATGGAGTAAGGAGGGGCTATGGTAAGATCTTGGCGATTCTGTTTCGCAGGTGATGCCGTGTTCATCTCTCGTTCCGGCGTTGCCACCGTGCGGCTCCGGCGGCTCGCCGGTTTGACCTCGGCCTGAGCGATCCTGCCTGGGGTCCAGTCCGCGTAGTCCTTGCTCTCATCCCGCCATGCTCAAAATCCACAATACTCTGACCCGAGAAAAGCAACCTTTTGTCCCAATCGAACCGGGACGGGTGCGGATGTACGTCTGCGGCATGACCGTCTATGACTACTGCCACCTGGGGCACGCCCGGGTGCTGGTGGTGTTCGACATGGTGGCGCGCTGGCTGCGGGCCAGCGGCTATGAAGTCACCTATGTGCGCAACGTCACCGATATCGACGACAAGATCATCAAGCGGGCGCGGGAGAACGGCGAGTCGATCCGCGGCCTCACCAGCCGCTTCATCGGCTATATGAACGAAGACGCAGCAGCGTTGGGTGTGCTGCCGCCCGATCATGAGCCGCGTGCCACCGAGCACGTGGAGTCGATGTTGCGGCTGATCCGCCAACTCGAGCAGAAAAACGTCGCCTACGTGGCTGGCGACGGCGACGTGTGCTTCGCGGTGCGCAAGTTTCCCGGCTACGGAAAGCTCTCGGGCAAGTCCATCGAGGATCTGCGGGCCGGGGAACGCGTGGATATCGGGGCGAGCAAGAACGATCCCCTGGATTTCGTGCTGTGGAAACAGGCCAAGGCGGACGAGCCGGACGAAGCAAAATGGGAATCGCCGTGGGGCAAGGGGCGGCCTGGTTGGCACATCGAATGCTCGGCCATGAGTTCGGAGATCCTGGGCCCCCATTTCGACATCCATGGCGGCGGCCAGGATCTGCAGTTTCCCCATCACGAGAATGAAATCGCCCAGTCGGAAGGGGCGCACGGTGGGACGTTCGTCAATTACTGGATGCACAACGGCTTCGTGCGGGTCGACGACGAGAAGATGTCCAAGTCCTTGGGCAATTTCTTCACCATCCGCGAAGTCTTGAAAAAGTACGACCCGGAAGTCGTGCGCTTTTTCATCCTGCGCGCCCACTACCGCAGTCCGCTCAACTACTCCGATGTCCATCTAGACGATGCGCGGCAGGCATTGACTCGCCTCTATACGGCGTTGAAGAATGTGCCGCCGGTGGTGGTTGACGTGGACTGGACCCACCCGCTCGCTGCCGCTTTCAAGGCTGCGATGGACGACGATTTCAATACTCCGGAGGCGATTGCGGTGCTTTTCGATCTGGCCGCCCGGGCGAATCGGGATCACGATACGTTGGCCGCGGGTTGGTTGAAGACCTTGGGAGGCACTTTGGGGCTGCTCCAACGGATGCCCGGATCCTTCCGACAGGCCCTTGGAAACACTGGGTCCTTAGGCATCACGCTTGATTCCCCGGACTTCTCCGCGAACTTGGATTC
>JBAWHH010000412.1:0-1988 GCA_049593715.1 Rhodocyclaceae bacterium | reverse complement strand
CTCGATGCCTGGTGCCATCTGCGCAATGAACTGCGCAGTTTCGCCGTCGACGCCATGCGGCGCGTTCGGGTACTGGACCGCACCGCCACGGAAATAGATACCGCCGAACTCGATCGGGTGCTGGGCAGCGGTTACGGCATCTTTGCCGGCGCCGAAGTGCAGTGGGCGGTCCTACGGTTCAGCCCGGAGCGCAGCCGGTGGGTTTCCCAGGAGACCTGGCACCCGGATCAGAAGGGCCGCCTGCTCGATGACGGCAGCTACGAATTGCGGGTGCCTTTCAGCCAGACGCCCGAACTGATCATGGACATCCTACGTCACCGTCCTGGCCCCTCCCGAACTCGCCGCCGCCGTGAGGCGGGAGCACAGTCTTGCCGCGCAGAACGGTTGAAAGAATTCTTCTTCATGCTCAGGTTTTGAGCATGAGGGGGGCCAAAATCCCCGGCAAACGAACAATGAAGTCAAGAAACCGTGGATGCTCCCAATTACTTCCGCTACTGGGGTAAGGCGAAGCCCGAGGGCGGCAACGGGCTGCCGTATCACCTGCTGCCCTATCACAGTCTCGACGTCGCGGCGGCCGGCATGTGCCTCATGCAACTTCCCGCGTTCGGCCCGGGGGACCTTGCTCAGGCGACCGGCCTGTCCGAGCACCGACTTCAGCGGCTCCAGACCTTCTTTCTCGCCCTCCACGATTTGGGCAAGTTCGCCCGCGGCTTCCAGAATCTCGTTCCCGACATGGCGCCGACCCTGGTGCCGGCGATGCCGCGCTTCGCCTATGGCACCGATGTGCGCCACGACACGCTGGGCTGGCTAGCCTGGAAAGCTTGCGCCGCAGCGGCCCTGGCGGACTCACCCTTGCCGGAGTCGCAACACGGCGCGTGGGAGCAGTGGTATCTGGCCGGAACGGGGCACCACGGGGAGCCTCCCCGGCAAATGCTCAAGAATCAACCGATCACTGCGCTCGGGAACACCTACTTCCATCAGGACGACCTCTCCTCTGCCGCGGACTTCTGCCGCGCAGCGGCGACACTCCTGCTCCCGGAGGGTCTCCCGGCGCCGGATTCCGCGCTGAAGAAGCAGATCAAGGCCTATTCCTGGCGTCTGGCAGGGCTCACCGTACTGGCGGACTGGATCGGCTCCAACCAAGATCTCTTTCCCTACCTCACCGAGCCCATACCGCTGCAGACATATTGGCGGGACCACGCTGTGCCCCGGGCCGAACAGGCAGTGGCGGCACTCGGGCTCGGATCCGCCAGGGCCCGCCCCTTTGCAGGCCCGAACCATTTGTTCGACTACCTGCAGGAACCGACGCCGTTGCAAACCTTCGCCGCCGGCACGCCCTTGGGTGCGGGGCCGCAGTTGTTCATTCTGGAAGACGTCACCGGCGCCGGAAAGACCGAAGCCGCGCTGATTCTGGCGCACCGCCTCATGGCGAACGGGCAAGGCAGGGGGCTCTACTTTGGCCTGCCGAGCATGGCGACCTCGAACCAGATGTATCGCCGCGTCGGCCAGGTATTCCGCCGATTCTTCGACGAAAGCCCGCGGCCCAACCTCGTCCTCGCCCACGGCGCCCGTCATCTGGTGGAGGATTTCTCGGCGAGCATTCTGCCGCCATCCCCGGCGGAACGGGACTACAGCCCTGTCGAACCAAGTGCCGCCGGATCCTGCAGCGCGTGGCTCGCCGACACCAACAAGAAAGCGCTGCTCGCCGAAGTGGGGGTGGGCACCATCGACCAGGCGCTTCTGTCCATCATGCCTGCGCGGCACCAATCGCTGCGGTTGCTTGGCCTGGGCGGAAAAGTGCTGATCCTGGACGAGATCCATGCCTTCGACGCCTACACCGGCCGGCTGCTGGAAATTCTGCTGGAAGCCCACGCCCGCCAAGGGGGCAGCGCCATCCTGCTTTCCGCCACCCTGCCCGCCGAGATGCGCGAGCAATTGGTGGGGTCTTTCCAACGTGGTGTGGGCGGGTTGGTGCGAGGAATCTCGGC
>JBAWHH010000411.1:0-3374 GCA_049593715.1 Rhodocyclaceae bacterium | reverse complement strand
GATTGAGGCTGTTCAGCGTGTCCGCGAACTGCACCCCCGCCAGCAGGTCATGGGTGGTGTAATCGATGGACTCTGCCGTTTCGATGTTGCCGCCACCGCCTCCGCCGCCGAACACCGTACCAAAAGGCCGCGCCCCTTCGCGCTTCTCGTTGCTGTAGCTGGCGTAGAACTTCCAGTTTTCGAGCAGGTTCAGGTCGAGCCGCGCGCCGCCCTTCTTGCGCACGATGCTCAGATCGCGGGCGGAGGTCGTCGTCAGAACGTTCCCGATGTTGGCCTGGGTGGCGATCGCCGTTGCGCTCCCGCCCGGCGAAAGACCGGTCAGGGTTTGCGTACCTGTCCCGATGCCGCTCCACAGGGATCGATAGGTGCTGGTGAAAACGTGGGGCGTTTCGTTATAGAACGCTTTCACTTTCCAGTCGTTGTAACGGCCGAACGTTAGGCCGTAGTACTGGTCTTTCTGTCCCACGCCTCCGCCTGTGACATCGATGAAGCGGGCGCTGTCGGGCTTTTCCGCCTGCAACCCGAAGCTGCCGAGATAAATCGTGGCGTCGAGGGCCTTGTATTCCCGGAACTTGGCGGCTCTCTCGTCGGTGGCGTCGCCGCCGATCAGGCCCAGTTCAAGGAATCCGTTGTAAAGCCAGCCAGAATCGGTGCGTCGCGGTTCCTTGATCAGGAGCGGTTCCGCGGTACGCAATCCTGTCGGAGTGCGCGAGTCCTCGGATTCCCCCAAGCCATCCGGATCCTTCGGCCGCAGTGTGTTCATGCCCGCCGGATTAAGGGCGTTGCCCAATGCGGTGTCGACGCCGGTCCCCGAGTCGGCGTAGGCCGCCGGGACGGGCAATTGTGCCGTGGCCGCGGCAACGCAGGCGACGATGAGTTTCAGGCGGGAGGGAAATCCAGGTACCAGGCTTTCCCGGCCAGTGCCATCTTGAGCGCGTCGTGTCATGGTGTTCATGCCGTTCTCCTCGTCGATTCAGCGCTGGAAGCGGGCGCCGGAAGGATGGTTGCTGCCGTGAACCTGGGAATGGCAGTTCTGGCATGATCGGCCGATGACCCTGGCGCTTTGGACGGCGGTCAAAGGCAGGCTGGCCGCCGACGCTGCGGTCTGGTCGCCGCGGAAAAACTGGCCCGGATGTCCCACTGCCGGGTTGTGGCATTGGGCGCAGAGATAAGGCCGGGCGCCCACCAGCAGCTTGTCGTGGTTCGAGCCGTGGGCGTTGTGGCAATTGAGGCAGTTTTCCCGTACCGGCGCGTGTTCCCAAATGAAAGGTCCGCGCTTCTCGGCGTGGCAGGAGTAGCAGACGACGTTGACGCTTTCCGCTTTCAACAGCGGCTTGGTGCTGGAGCCGTGGGGATTGTGGCAGTCGACGCAGGACATCTTGCCTTCCGGCACCGGCATGTGGGATCGCTTGCGGAATTCGGCTCGCTGCTGCTGGTGGCAGTTCTGGCAGGTTTCGTTGATGGTGGTGCGCTGGAGCAGGCCGTTCCCCGAGATCTTCTCCATCGGGTTGTGGCAGTCGGAACAAGCCATCCTATTGGAAGCGTGGGCCGATCCGGGCCAGTGCAGACGGTTGCCGCCCTGATGGCAGGAAAGGCACTGGCCATTCTGCTTCTCGATTGGCGTTCCCCAACCTTTCGTGAAGCCGATGAGCAGATTCTTGTCCTTGGTGTTCTTGGCGTGGTCGGCGCCCGGGCCGTGGCAGGCCTCGCAGACCTGACGCTCGCTTTCGTTCTTCGGGTTCTGCCGGAAGACTTTTGCATGCAGCGTCTCGGTGAAGTGCTTGTTCTCCTGCCCATGGCATTCGATACAGGCTTTTTCGCCGATGTAGGCCGATTCGGCCGCAGCGTAAAGCGGGCTCCACAGCGCCCACGCCAGGGCTGCCCACCCCAGGACACTGCTGCGCCATAGCGCGATGGGGTTGTTGGATTTCATTGTCGATCCCCTCCTTTGCCGGCACGCGGATCCTCCGTTCGGGGGCAGGGGAGGGACGAGTTCCCTGAATCGGGACGCACCAACCCGCCTCTGGCACCGAGCCAGAAAATTCACGATCACCTGGGACATTTGAAGCCGCTACCCGCCGGCCGGCCTTCGATGCACCGGCCGGGGACAGCGACCCCCTCCTCCTCGTTTGACTGGTTGCCGGCCGTTGCGCTGCGCGCTTGTTTGCCGCCGCGGCGCCCGACCGACTTCTTTTCCGCCACATTTCTGTTCTTTTGGCGCAGCGGAATATGGGCTGAAGACTACCGGTTTGCCGCCGCTCAATCTTGCCTGGGAGTGAAGGATTGTTTGACTGAAAGTGTCCCTCTCGTTCTCATGGTCTTGACCGAGGCCAATTCGACGAATTCGGGACGCCCCGCGGTCGGCAAGGTGTCCGCGCCGAAGCGGGCCGAGTGTGGCGCCATGCTTCCCGGCCATGCTCGTGTCGCGACACCGGGGCCCTGCTAAGCGTGAGTTAAGGAAGGTGCCCTAATCTTGGCGCGGTCAATCTATGCCCCATGGTTCGATCGCCGCAAGACCGGTATGTTTGCGTTTCATATCGTTGCCGCTTGGCGCGAACACAATGCCATGCCGAAGGTACCGGCCCCGGGGACTTCCCCGGCTTTCGAATCATTCACGCCGCGTCAGCGGTTCGGTTATCAGGAGAAAACATGAATCAGGCTCGCGCCCTCGCCGCCTTGCGGTACGGAGCACTAGGCGGTTTGATGGCCGCTGCGGTACTCGCCGCGCCGGCACTTCGCGCCGCCGAAAGCGTCAAGTTCAGCCCGGCTCAGATCAAGGCCCTGGGCGTCGAGACCGCGGCGTTGGAAGCGCGCCAATCCGGCCGCATCCAGGGGCTGCCTGCCGAGGTGGTCGTGCCCAACAAGCAGTTGTTTGTCGTCGCGGCGCCGCTGGCGGGGTTAGTGCAGCAGGTGATGGTGGCGGCCGGCGTGGGCGTGGCCAAGGGGCAGACGCTGGCACGCTTCCAGAGCCCTCAACTGGCCGAGATCCAGCGCGGCTACCTGCAGGCGTCTACCCAAGTCCAGCTCGCCCAGGAGAACCTGCAGCGCGACCAACAGTTGCTGAAGGAAGGCATCATTGCCGAAAGCCGCTACCGGACGGCGCGCAGCCAGCACGCCGAAGCTGCCGCAGCCTTTGGCGAACGCCGCCAGGCCCTGCGCATGGCGGGTGTTTCCGACACCGCGCTCAAGAAGGGCGGGGCACTCAGCGGCACCATCGACATCGCGGCGCCCGCCGCCGGCGTCGTGCTGGAACAACTGGTGGAGCCGGGCCAGCGCGTCGAGGCGGCAACCCCCTTGTTCAAGGTCGCGCAAATCGATCCTCTGTGGCTGGAAATCCAGCTTCCCGTGGCGCAAATCCCCGGCGTGAGCGAAGG
>JBAWHH010000410.1:0-4717 GCA_049593715.1 Rhodocyclaceae bacterium | reverse complement strand
TGGTGGTCGCCGGCCAACCGGCCAAGCTGTTGGTGGATATGAAGCCGGAGGTGCGGCAGTTCATCAAGCTGCTGAAACTGGATTCGGAACACCCGACGAGCAAGGCAGCGCTGAGCATTTATTTTCCGGCAACGGTGCAAGCGGCGAACTACCCAAATCTGCTGACGGAAGACATTGCCGGAATCGCAGTAAAAGCGTTCCTGGTTACCTACGAGTACGAACGGCGCGACACGGCTCGCAATTTTATGCGATTCGCGCAATCCCTCTGTAGCAACTTCCCGCGGCTGCAGGCGGAGGGCCACCCGAAATGGCGCGAGGTGGAATTGGCACAACCGGAATTGGGGAAAGGATGGTCCTACTACCCGCCGGTGGCTCGCCAACTGCGTGCCTGCATAGCCAAAGCAAACACCAAACCCGCGGCAACTCCTGTCCGCAAGGCTACTTGCTCCCAGCAGGAGCAAGTCCTGGGTTTGTGTCGATAAGGGGCAGGGAGAAAGCGGAGCAGCAGCAGCCGCTCCGCTAAGACAGGCGAGTCAGTTGGTGACGCGGCGGCGGTATTCGCCGGTGCGGGTATCGATCTCGATCTTGTCGCCGGTGGCGCAGAACAGCGGCACCTGGATTTCACACCCGGTGGCGATCCTGGCAGGCTTGAGAACCTTGCCCGAAGTGTCGCCGCGGACAGCAGGTTCGGTGTAGATGATCTCCCGCACCACGGAAGTCGGAATTTCAATGGAGATGGGCCGGCCCTGATAGAACACCATTTCGCCGGGCATGCCGTCTTCCAGATAGTTCAGTGCGTCCGCCATGCCGTCCTTGTCCATCTCATACTGGTTGTACTCTGCGTCCATGAAAACATACATGGGGTCGGCAAAATAGGAATAGGTCACATCCCTGCGGTCGAGGATGATAAGCTCGAATTTGTCGTCCGCCTTGAACACTGATTCGGTCATGGAACCGGTGAGCAGGTTCTTGAGTTTCATCTTCATGACCGAGGCGTTGCGGCCGGACTTGTTGAATTCGGCCTTCAGGACAACCATGGCGTCGTTGCCGACGCTGATGACGTTGCCGCTACGTATTTCCTGTGCTTGCTTCATGGTGGGGATGCGCGATGCGCGGTAATGGAGGATCGGGATAGCCAATCATTTTATCCGATCCTCGCAAAACTCTACCAGAGCATCAGCAAGATGCGCTTGTGCCGCAAGCCTGTCAGCCCAGTGTCCACCGTGGGCCGCAAGGGTCCTGCGATGCGCCCAGAATTCATCCCAGGCCGCGCCCACGCCATGGCCTCGATTCCACGCCGCCCAAAGTTCCCGTACTGCCAGGGCGGGTTGCGGCGCCAGATCGGCACAAAACCGGTCCAGGAACGCCGACAGTTTGGGCCAATGGGCCCCCTCCTCCTGCGGATAGATCTGCCAGACAAACGGCCGCGCCGCCCACTGGGCACGCACGAACGAGTCCTCACCACGGATAAAATTGCAGTCGCACGCCCAAAGCAGGCGGTCATAGCGATCCTGGCGCAAGAATGGGAACACCCGCACCTCCAGGCTGCCTCTGGAACCAGTCGCCCCCGGGCTGGAGTCATCGAGCCCGACGAAACGGCAAGCCTGAACGGCCGCACGGCTGTCGGGTACCAGACAGACAACCTTGCCCGGCGATTCTGCCCAGGCGGTAAGAAGTTCCGGAATCGCCGCGTTGCCGTAGGCGAAGAGGCTTACGCGCATCTCACACGGATCGGGTGCAGACATTCCAAGGCTTTGCCAGAATAGCCGCTGGGCCAGGGCACTGCGGCGGAAGCGCCGGCGCCGGGCCAACAACCCTCGTTCCAGCGGCAGACCGCCAGTGCCGGGGGTGAAACCCGGAAAGAAGAAGTACTTGATGAGCGGAAGCCGCGGATGGGGCGAAGGCAGTCCGTGACAGCCGGACACCCACTCCTCCGCACTGAGGTATTCGAGATTGAGCCAGACCGGCCCAGTTGCCCGGCGCCCCATCGACGCAACGTAGGGCGCCGGCACATCGCAAGCGAACGCTTCGATCACGACGTCAGCCGGCTCGGGCACCTCGTCTGCGCCAAAAGGGTCCGCCCACCAACGCACCTCGACGCCCCGGCGCGCCTGTACCGCTTCGGTAGGAACGATTCTTCCATCAATGCGGGCGAGAGCGGATAGGTCATCCACCCAGAGCCGGACGCGCTGCCCATGCTGCGCCACCAGTTGCCGCGCCAGCCGCCAGCAGACGCCGATGTCACCGTAGTTATCCACGACTCGGCAGAAGATGTCCCAGGATCGTGAAGGAGTCATGACCGCAGTGGATCGTTCGCTGGCAATTGTGGCCACAGCTTAAGCCAGAAGCCCATGGCACCTGGCCGTTCCCACACATTTAGTTCCGTGGCGACGCTCCGGATCTGTATAATTCGCTCCCAGTGCAATGCAGCATCCGGTGTTTTCTCTAGTCCACGCCTTAAGCGTGGCAGAAGTTCCGAGACTGTATTCCACAGTCTCATCGTCCCCGACCTTACTGCTGTGGTTCGCGCGGAAGCAACGCTTCCCGCCAGTGACCCGTTTTCTGGTTGGCGCCGATGATCCCAGTGATGACCGCGAATTTTCCGGCTTTGGCCGGAGGGGAAAGTCATCGCGCTAACCCGTTGCCAGAGTGCCGTCGAAGCCAGCTAAGTCTGAGCCTTCGGCGCCTGTGCGAAAGAAAAAAGGAAACGCATGAACTTTGCTGATCTCGGACTCAGTCCGAACCTCGTTAAGGCCGTCGAAGACAAGGGCTATCTGGAACCCACACAGGTTCAGGCCCAGGCCATTCCGGCAGCCCTGGCGGGCGGCGACCTGCTGGTTTCATCCCAGACCGGCAGTGGCAAGACCGCGGCTTTCATCCTGCCCAGCCAGGAGCGTTTGTCCCGTCCCTCCTCGCAACCGGGAAGCGGTCCCCGCATTCTGGTCCTCGCCCCAACGCGGGAGCTGGCCCAGCAGGTGCTAAAGGCCGCTCAGGACTATGGCCGCGAGGTGCGCCGTTTCCGCACGGCCTCCATCGTCGGCGGCATGCCGTACGGACTGCAGTTGAAAGCGCTGTCGCGCCCGGTGGATCTCGTCGTCGCCACCCCCGGCCGCCTGATCGACCACCTGGAGCGTGGTCGCATCGATCTCTCGCGAGTCGAAACCCTCGTTCTCGACGAAGCCGACCGGATGCTGGACATGGGCTTCGTGGACGACATCAACGCCATCGTCGCGCGGACGCCGGCGGAGCGTCAGACGATGCTGTTCTCCGCCACGCTGGAAGGCGTGGTCGGACGGTTGGCGGCGAGAGTCACCCGCGACGCCCGGCGCATCGAAATCACGCCGCCGCCCGCGGCCAGATTGCACATCACCCAGAGCCTGCTCTTCGCGGACGATCTCAGCCACAAGACCCGTCTGCTGGATCATCTCCTGCGCGACACAGCGCTCGATCAGGCCGTGGTATTCACGGCGACCAAGAGGACCGCGGAAGAGATCTCCACCGTCCTGCGCGAACAGGGTTTCGCGGCGGCCGCGTTGCACGGCGACATGACCCAGGGCAATCGCATGCGTACGCTGCGCCAACTGCGCGATGGGCGCATGCGCATCCTCGTTGCCACGGACGTCGCCGCCCGCGGTATCGACGTGCCCAACATCAGCCACGTCATCAACTTCGATCTGCCCCGCCAGGCCGAAGACTACGTGCACCGCATCGGCCGCACCGGCCGGGCTGGCCGTGAAGGCACCGCCGTTACCCTCGCAGGTCACAGCGAGCGCCACCTCGTCCGTGCCATCGAGCGCTACACCGACCAATCGATCGCCGTTGGCGTGATCCCCGGCCTGGAGCCCACAGCGCGGCCGCGCCGTGAACCGGGACCGGCCCATCGTTCACCCGGCCCGCGCAGCGGCGCACCTCGGACCGGAACACCGACCCGCAGCGGTGGGGGCGGTTGGAACACGTCCGGAAAACCCTGGAGCGGCAAGTCGGGCGGGGGCCAGGGCCGCCGCGGCGACGGGCAAGGAAAAGCCTGGCGCTGACGCTCTGAATCCGCCCTGGCCCTAATCGGGCCTCGGGGAACGGCCCTCAGCATCGCGGGATCCTGGCGCACGCGCGTTCAGGTCCCGCGATTCTGTTTTGTCGCGCCGCAGTAGAATTCCCGGGAGGGAACCGGCAAACGCACGGAGGCAAGGTGAAAACATGGCATTGGGTGGTGGTAGCGGTCGTTGCGGTCGTTGTCCTGGATTGGGCTTTTCAGCGCCCGGACTCGAAAGCGCGGGAGCTGAACAGCGCGCTGGAAAGCCACGCCAGCGCCGAAATGAAAGCCTACCCTTATAAGTTCCGCGTGCTCAGAGTGGACGGCGAAACCGCTGTCGTGACCACGCCGCGCAATTTCGACGTTCCGGCGTTCCGCGCCATCGGCTCGATGTTCCCGGAGATCAACGTCAAGGACGCCAACAATCCGGCTTTCATCGCCGCCGAGAAGAAACTCGCATCGGTCCAGTCGGAAGCGCAAAAGATCGTGGCAGCCCAACCCGGCATCAAGAGCGTGTCCTGGGAACTGGATCGGCAGTGGCTCACTGCCCAAGGCATCGAGGTTCCGGACAAGAAGTAGAAGAGGTATTCCACAGGGCGCCCTCCGCGTAGTGCTCGGCCCTTGCGCCGACCCGAGCCATAGCCCCCGGCCGCAGCGAGAACAGAAAAGGCGAAGAGGTCGCCCTGA
>JBAWHH010000409.1:0-1692 GCA_049593715.1 Rhodocyclaceae bacterium | reverse complement strand
CGTCTTCCGAAACGTCGAAGAAGTGCGCACCGCCGTTACGCAGTTCAAGGATCGTTACAATCGCCATTGGCGTCTGGAAAAACTGGGCTTCATGTCACCCCTTGAAGCCCGTCAGGCTTATGCCATGCGAAAGGCCGCCTGAGCTGCAAAGCGGTGTCCAGACAATCTGAGCCGGTACATGAAGACGGGCAGCATTCTGTGGAAACCGCGCGTGGGCCGTAACGCATGTCACCGTGAAGACGCCTTGCGCGTCCCGGCCCCTCGCCGATTCAGGCACGCAGCATCTAAAAGCGGCCGCGCAGACTGCGCAGACTACCGATTATCCATGCACCGAGGGAATCGCTCTGAGCATCAACGGGCTGCTCCACCTTGTGCCGTTTCATCAACTGAGGATTTGCTTTGTACACCGCGTGCTGGCGCAGGGCGGCTTTCACCGCGAGTTGCAACGCGCCTTTCTTGATGGGCTTGCTGGTGTAGCGGAACACCTGTACCTGATTGATCAGCTTCATCACCAGTTCCGAGTCCGAGATCTGCGCCAGCATGATGGTCAGGATCAGGGGATATTGGTGCTTCAGGATGCGCAGGAGCTGGACCACGTCGTTCTTGTCGGCGTGAAGGTCCGCGATGATGACCCCCACATCACGCGTCTTCAGCACATCCAGGGCGTCCACCACCGACTTTGAGGCATGAACCGCTATGGCGCCGCCGAACAGTTTTTCAATCGCGGGAGCCACCGCGGGATCGTCGTCAATGACCAGAAGTTCAGTGGTCGGAGTCACTTCTGACTCGGCAAGCTGTTCGTCAGAGACCGGGGCAGCCACTGGCGCATTGGCGGTCTGGATGGCGATCTTTGCCGCTTCCAGGATGGTTGCCTTCAATTCGTTCTGGTCCCACGGCTTGCTGATGAAGCGATACACCTCTCCCGAATTGATCGATCCCACCATCGCGGCCAAATCCGAATAGCCCGTCAGAAGGATCCGCATCGAGTTTGGAGACACGTCGCGGACTTTCGATAGCAACTCGACCCCGGTCATGTCAGGCATTCGCTGATCGCTTACCACGACGTGAAAGTGCATCTGGCGCACGAGATTCAGGGCTTCGCGCGGATCGGTGGCAATGTGAACCTCGTAGTCGTGCCGGAACATCGCGCGAAGGATGTTGACGATCCCCTGTTCGTCGTCGACGAACAGCAGGCGCGCTTGTTGAGTCATTTCCAGTTCCTTTTCGTGTGGTTTGGCTTCAGGCGGCGAGCAGCAATTCGTCGTCGTCCTCGACGACTTCTTCGCGAACTTCCGGCTGGTCGATGGGCAGCAAAATGGAGAACGTGGTACCGAGACCCGCTTCCGTATCGACCTCGATTCTTCCGCCGTGCCCTTCAATAATCTTGTACGAGATGGACAGCCCCATGCCGGTGCCCTTGCCGATATCCTTGGTCGTAAAGAATGGGTCGAATATCTTCGGTAGCACTTCTGCCGGAATACCCGAGCCGTCGTCCTGGATTTCCACCCGTACCGTCTGCGGATCATGCATTCCGGTGCGCAGGGTGATGACGCCCTTTTCCGGGATTGCCTGGGCCGCATTGGTGATGATGTTGAGGAAGACCTGATTGATCTGGGAGGGCGCACACTTGATTGGCGGTGTTTCCTCGTATTGGCGATCGATCGTCACCTTGTTCTTGAGCATGTTCTTCGC
>JBAWHH010000408.1:0-1602 GCA_049593715.1 Rhodocyclaceae bacterium | reverse complement strand
GCGTGGGGCGCTGCACGGCCGATCCACGCTCGCGGCCCTGGTGATGGTGCTGCTCTTGGTTGTATTGGTGATTGCGCCGTCGGCATTGCTGGCATTCAGTCTCACGGACAACGTGACGACCATCATCGAGGCGGTCAGGGATTTTGTGAGCGAGGGGCCGATCCGGCCGCCCGGGTGGCTCAAGAACATGCCGATCATCGGCGCCCAGTCTGAAGACTATTGGCAAGGGCTCGCCGCAGGGCAGGAAGAGGCCGTCGCGCTGATCAAGAGACTGCTTGAGCCGACCAAAGACGTCCTCTTCGTCGCCGGCAAGGCCATCGGTCGCAGCCTGCTTCAAATGGCGTTCGCCGCATTCGTGGGCTTCTACTTCTTCCGCGACGGGGACGCGATGTTAAAGACCATCCGCGTCGGCCTGGAGAGGCTTGCCGGGGGGCTCGGCGCGGAGTTGCTGGTTACCATCCAGGGCACCGTCGCGGGAGTGGTCCATGGCATTTTCGGAACGGCGCTGGCCCAGTCACTGGTTGCCTGGATCGGTTTTGTGATCGCCGGTGTGCCAGGTGCTTTCCTGCTCGGTGCCGCCACCTTTTTTCTCTCGATGATCCCGGTCGGGCCACCGCTGATCTGGGGCGGAGCGACCTTCTGGCTCATCGCCCAGGGATCGATTGGCTGGGCCGTTTTCATGGCCATATGGGGCTTGTTCGTGGTCAGCAGCATCGACAACTTCGTCAAACCCTACCTCATGAGCCGTGGCAGCGGGTTGCCCCTCCTGCTGATCGTGCTTGGCGCTTTCGGCGGGGTTATCGCGTTCGGATTCATCGGCATCTTTATCGGCCCACCGCTGCTCGCCGTGGGCCTCACTCTCGTGCATCTGTGGACGGCTCCTGCCTCGCCCGAAGCGCGATCTACTGGATCGGAGCCGGCTCCGTAGCGTGCGGCAAGGCATGCCAACAGATCCGCCCTGCCACCGACGCATCGGGCGCATCAATGGGCCACCGGGACTACAGCACGCGTCGCCCCGTGATGAGGTTGACGAGAACCATCACGATGGCGACCACCAGGAGGATGTGAATGAAGCCGCCCAACGTGTAGGAACTGACGAGGCCGAGAAGCCACAATATGATCAGGACAACCGCAATCGTATAGAGCATGGTGTATTCCTTTTTTCCTTTCCGCCTTACCGGTCGATGACCGGCGATTCTCCGCGCTGGGCCGCCTGAGACACCTGCCGCTAGCCGCCCGCGCTCACCTCCGAGCCACTTCCATAGCTGAACTGCAATGGGAAAGACCAAGAGTCATCCTTAGTCTGGGCAAACCCCTGTTGGCCGTCTGTACGGTCGGGTACGGTGCGACTGCCCAGCCCCCACGGTGAGTTTGTTCTCCGTCATTACCGCGTAGGCGGGAATCCAGATTCGTCAATCTATTCAGGGCGTTCTCCACTATCTGGATGGACGAACTGGATTCCCGCTTACACCCGCGGGAATGACGGCAAATCAACGAGTTGTTCCTAGCCTGGATTTCCATGCTCCGGAATTCGGCTAACAGGGAGGGGTCTGGGTGGCAGCTACGCGCTCATGCGCAGGGTGAAATCGTGCCACCAAGGCA
>JBAWHH010000407.1:0-3066 GCA_049593715.1 Rhodocyclaceae bacterium | reverse complement strand
CGCGCCGGAGACGCGGTGGTATTCCCGCGACGGCAGCTACCGGCTGCGCCCCTGCCCGGACGCGCGGGCGATCCTCGGCGGCCTGCTGTGCCTTTACCGCAGCGGCCTGCACGAGCCGCTGCATTTCTACCCCAAGGCGGCGTGGAAATTCGCGGCGGGCGGCGGGAGCCTGTCGGCTGCCGCCGGGGCCTGGCGAAGCACCCGCCAACGCCCTTACGGCGAGGAGGAAGATCCCGCTTACCGGCTGGCCCTGCGCGGCATCGCCGATCCGCTGGATGAGGCGTTCCAGCAGCACGCCACCGCCGTGTTCGGCACCCTGCTCGATTACCTGGAGGATCCGCGACTGTGAGCGACGCCCGGGAACTGGACGTCTTCCACTGCGGCCTTGACGGCATCAATCTCATTGAGGCCTCCGCCGGCACCGGCAAGACCTGGAACATCTGCGGCCTCTACCTGCGCCTGTTGCTGGAGCGCGGACTGGAGGTGCAACAGATCCTGGTGGTGACCTTCACCAACGCCGCGACGGCGGAACTGCGCGCCCGCATCCGCAGCCGCATCGTCGAGGTGCTGGCGTTCCTGCGCAGCGGCATGGCGCCCCAGGGTGATCCTTTCGTGGGGCAACTGGTGGAAGCGCTGGAAACCCGCTGCGGCTTCGACCACGCCGCGCTGGCAAGCCGGCTCGACCTGGCGCTGCAGGTTTTCGACGAAGCGGCGATTTTCACCATCCACGGTTTTTGCCAGCGTGCCCTGGCGGACACGCCGTTCGCCGCGGCGCTGCCCATGGCGGTGGAACTGGTGCAGGACGACGCCGAACTGGTGAACCAGGCGGTGCAGGATTTCTGGCGCCGCCACATCGCCGCCGATGGACTGGACCCTGCGCTGGCGGCTTACCTGCTGCAGCGGAAGGACTCGCCGGAGAAATACGCCGCCCTGCTGCGCCGCCACTTGTCCAAGCCGCTGGCGATCTGCCGCTGGCCGGATGAACCCGCGCCCATCGACATGGCGGGGCTGACCCGCGCCTACGCCGCGGCACGGGCCGCCTGGCAAACGCGGCGCGAAGCCATCGTCGGCGCCCTGCTCGCCGCGCTGCCGGTTCTGAACGCCAACAGCTACAAGGCCGATAGCGTGCAACGGGGCGCCAGCGGGTGGGACAATTTCTTCGCCGCCAACGACCCGCTGGCCGCGGTGGATGTCGAGGGAGACAAGCTGGCCCTGTTCCGCGTGGAGGTCATCACCAAGCGCACGAAGAAAGGCCAGAAGCCGCCCGCCGACCCGTTTTTCCAGCAGGCGGAAGCCTTCCTGGCGGCGCGGGCAAGCATGGAAGACGCTCTGGAGCGTGCACGCCTGCGCTTGATCCGCCGCCTGCTGGACGAGGCCGGCGACGCCCTGCGCGAGGGCAAACGCCAGCAGCGGGTGGTTTCGTTCGACGACATGCTGTTCAACGTCTACGAGCGGCTGGCGGGTGGGGAATGTCCCTGGCTCGCCCCTTCGCTGCGGACGCGTTTTCCGGCGGCGCTGATCGACGAATTCCAGGACACGGACCCGCTGCAGTTCGCCATTTTCGACGCCATCTACGGCGACGGCGCATCGCCGCTGTTCCTGGTGGGCGACCCCAAGCAGGCGATCTACAGTTTCCGCCATGCCGACCTTCATACCTACCTGCAGGCGCGTCAGAGGGCCACAGAGGAATACAGCCTCGCCCACAACCAGCGGGCGACGGCGGGACTGATCGGGGCGCTGAACGCGCTGTTCGGCGCCAACGGCCGGGCGTTCCTGCTGCCGGGCCTGAACTATCGCGAAACCTGCACCGGCACCAAGCCGCGGGCGCCGTTTCACGACCGCACCGAGCAGCGGGCGGACCTTCAGGTGTGGACACTGCCCGGCGGCAACGAGGCGCTGCCGAAAGTCGGAGCACGGGCGGCGGCGGTGGCGGCCACCGGGACCGAGATCGCCCGCCTGCTGGCGGAGGCGGGGCGGGGCCGCATCACGCTGGACGGGCGCCCGCTACGGCCCGGCGACATCGCCGTGCTGGTGCGCAGCCACAGCCAGGGTAGCGAGATCAAGCAGGCCCTGGGCGCGCGGGGTATCGACAGCGTGGAGTTGTCCCAGGCCAGCGTATTCCACACCAGCGACGCCGAGGAAGTGGAGCGGGTGCTGCGCGCCGTGCTGCAACCAACGCGGGAAAACCTGCTGCGGGCGGCCCTGGCGACCGAGTTGCTGGGCTTCGACGCAGCGGCGGTGGAGGCCATTTCCGGCGACGAGACACGGCTGCTGGAGCGGGTGGCGCGCTTCGGCCAATACCGCGAAACCTGGCTGCGGCGCGGCGTCGGGTTCATGGTCCGGCAGTTGCTGGCGGAGGAGAAGGTGAGCCTGCGCCTGCTGGCGCGGCCGAACGGCGAGCGGCGGCTGACCAACCTGCTCCATCTGGGCGAATGCCTGCATCAGGCGGCGGAAACCCATCCGGCACCGGATGCGCTGATGCGCTGGCTGGAGGAACGGCGGCGGGAAACGGCGGTGGAGGATTTCGCCCAGTTGCGGCTGGAATCGGACCAGAACCTGGTGCAGATCGTCACCATCCACAAATCCAAGGGGCTGGAGTATCCGCTGGTGTTCTGCCCCTTTCTGTGGGACGGGCGCATCGCGTCCGGCGGATCGGCGGAAGGGCTGGAGTACCACGACCCCGGCGAAGACGACCGGGCCGTGATGGATTTTCGCGGCGGCGCGGCCGGGGACGACGAAATCGCCCTCATCAAGCAGCGCATCAAGCTGGAAACCGCGGCGGAAACGGTGCGCCTGATCTACGTCGCCCTCACCCGCGCCGTGTTTCGCTGCTACCTGGTGGCGGGGAGCTATACGACGATGAGTTTCGGCCGTACGTCCCTCAGCGAAAGCCACCGCAGCCTGCTGAACTGGCTGGTCGCCGGCGACGGCCAGGCGCCGGAAAGCTGGCTGGAAGGCAAACCCTCGGCCGCCGACATCGGTGCCGGCTGGTCCAGGCTGGCAGCGAACGCCGCCCCGCACCTGGCCGTGGCGCCCCTGCCCGCCGCCACGGGCGCGGTGCTCGAC
>JBAWHH010000406.1:0-3767 GCA_049593715.1 Rhodocyclaceae bacterium | reverse complement strand
ATGGTGGCAAACTGGCAGGGTACGAATTGATTCCAGCCTGAACAATCGTGGTCTCGATTGCTGCATCCTCTATCCTCTGTCCCGGTATTTCCCGCATTGGGCCGGCCAACGTTTCCGGTGCGCTTTGGCACATGTCGCGCCGGGGTTTCTCCTATTACCCGTCAGCCAACCTCCGCCGGCCGCTATGGTGAGATCCATGCGATTGCGTTTTTTCGGGGTCCTCCCCTGGCTGATTCTTGTCCTGGGCGGTGGGGAAACCTGGCTCACGTGGTCGAATGCCCACCGCGTTGCGCAAGCGGCGCTCGAGGGGGAATTCGCCGCACAGGTCAGCGAATCGGTCCTTAGCATCGAGGCGCGGATGCGAGTGAACGAGCAGGTCCTGCGTGGCGTCGCTGGTCTTGTCACCAACGATCCCGCGGTCAAGCGGGCAGGCTTCAAAGCCTACGTAGACGGGTTGGCGCTGCACGAGAGCTTTCCCGGCATCCAGGGGGTGGGGCTTTCGCTGGCCGTTCCCAAGGAGGCGCGGGCCGGGCATGTCGAGCGGATGCGGCGGGAGGGCTTCCCCGGCTACGCTATCTGGCCGCCCGGAGAGCGCGAGAGTTATAGCGCCATCATCTATCTCGAACCGTTTTCCGGTCGCAATCTAAGGGCATTCGGCTACGACATGTTCGCGGAGCCGATCCGCCAGGCCGCGATGGCCCGTGCCACCGATTCCGGCAAGACAGCAATGTCGGGAAAGATCCGGCTGGTGCAGGAGACGGACGTCGCGCCTCAGGCCGGATTCCTGATTTATGTCCCCGTCTATCGTTCCAGCGCCCCGCTGGAAACGGTGGCGCAGCGGCGTGCAGCCCTGCTCGGTTGGGCGTATTCCCCGCTGCGCATGGAAGACTTCATGCTGAACATGATGGGCGGGCAGCTCGCGCGCCTGGAAGGGATGATCCGGCTGTGCATCTACGATGGCGAATCCACCTCCCCCGATAGCCTGCTTTTCGACTCCGACCCCGCCCGCGGAAAGCCCGAAGGCTCGGCTTTTCAGCAGAATCGCCAGATTGGGTTCGGCGGCAGACCGTGGACCGTGCAGGCCGTTTCACTCCCCGCGTTCGAAAACAAGGTTGAAGCGGGGCGGGCACGGCTGATTGCTTTCGTCGGCGTTGCGCTGACGGGCCTGCTCGCCCTTTTTGCCTGGACACTCGGACGGGGCCAGAGGGAGGTTTCCGCGGCCCTGGAGCGCGCCACAATGGCCAATCGGGCGCTGGACGAGAACCGGGCCTTGCTGCAACTCATCTACGACACCAGCGACGTGGCCATCTTTCTGGTGGACCTCGAAGGTCGCATCACCCACGCCAACCGGTGTATGGAAGAGATGTTCGGCTGCTCGGCAGAGCGTTTGATCGGCAGTGAGTACGTCAGCCATATCCATCCCGATGAGCGCGAAGCGGGGCGGGCACGGATGTTGGCGTTGTTGAAAAGCGATGTCGCTTTCGTCGAGGTGGATCGTCTTTATTGGCGCGAGGACGGCATTCAATTCTGGGGCCATCTGCGCGGACGCCGGATGATCGATGCCCAGGGCTGCCCGGTTGGCCTGGTGGGTGTGATTTCCAACATCGACGAGCGCCGCCGGCTTCAGGCCGATCTGGAACGCCAGGCACGCACCGATTCCCTCACCGGCGTCAATAACCGCCGCCACTTCCTCGAGTTGGCCGAAGCGGAGATCAACCGTGCGGTGCGTTATGGGAGTGCGTTGTCGGTGCTGATGATCGACATCGACTTCTTCAAGGCCGTGAACGACACCTACGGCCACGCGGCCGGAGATCAGGTCTTGTGCCGGCTGACGGACATCTGCCGCGCCGGATTGCGGGAAACCGATCCCATCGGACGCATGGGCGGGGAGGAGTTTGCCGTCCTGCTGCCCGAAACCGACCTCGCCGGCGCGTACGACGTGGCGGAGCGGCTGAGAGGCGCGATCGCGGCGACGAGTGTGAACCAGGCCGAGGGGCTGGCGCTGCGTTTCACCGTTTCCATCGGCGTCGCCTCCTTCGTGGACCGGGACGCGAGCGTCGGGGGGCTGCTGAGGGCCGCGGACGACGCCCTCTACATGGCCAAGCGCGGCGGTCGCAATCGCGTCTGCAACCACGTTGCCGCGGAGGATCGAGCCTGATCGCCGGTCGAACCCCGAATCGGCCCCAGGCCGCTGGTTCTGCGCGGACGGGCGGCCGTTCAGCTGCCGGCGCCGAGGGTGAAGTAGACCGTTGCGCCCTGGCCGACGGCGCCCTGCGCCCAGGCCCGTCCGCCGTGGCGCTGCACGATGCGCTGCACGGTTGCGAGGCCGATTCCGTTGCCTTCGAACTCGGTTGGGTTGTGTAGCCGCTGGAACGGGCGAAACAGCTTGTCCACGTAGCGGATGTCGAATCCCGCGCCGTTGTCGCGAACAAAAAACACTGTTTCACCGCCCTGGGTTTCGCTGCCGAACTCGATTTGCGGGCGGGGATTGCCGGCGGAAAACTTGTGCGCGTTGTCCAACAGGTTCTCCAGCACGGCTCGCATCAGGACCGGATCTGCGCTGGCCCGAAGTCCCGGTGCGATGTGGACCTCGGCTCGCGATTGTGGATAGGCCTTTGCCACCGTAGCGGCGATGCCTTGCGCGAGTTTGCTCAAATCGACGGGTTGCAGCCGCAATTCGAGACGTGACACCCGCGCCAGATCCAGCAGATCGTCGATGAGCTGGGCCATACGCTTGGCGCCGTTGCGAATCCGCCGCAAATAGCCCCTGCCGCGCTCATCGAGCACAGCCCCATACTCCTCTTCCAGCAATGCGCCGAAGCCTTCGATGGCGCGCAAAGGCGTGCGCAGATCGTGGGATGCCGAGTAACTGAACGACTCGAGTTCCTTGACCGCCGCGGTGAGTGCCGCGGTACGCTCGGCGACGCGCTGCTCCAGGGAGGCGTTGAGCTGATGGATCTCCGCCTCCGCATCCTTGCGATAAGTGATGTCCCGTCCGCTGGTGCGCACGCCGAGGGAATTGCCGTCCTGGTCGAAGATTGGGCGCCAGGTCATGGAGAGCCAGAAGCGCGAACCGTCTTTGCGCGTGCAGCGCAGTTCGAGCGCGGTGCCGCGGGTTCCCTGGAGTGCGCCCGCCAGTTCGCGCTCGAAAAGTGGCCGGTCTTCCGGCACCAGCAGTTCGTCAAACCGGCCGGGGCGTGCCAGCATCTCTTCCGGCGTGTAACCGGTGAATTCCACCACCGACGGGCTGACCCAGGCGAGGCGGCCGCTGCGGTCGAACCACGACTCCCAGTCCGCCGTGTAGTTGGCAATGGCGCGGAAGCGTTCTTCGCTTTGCCGCAGGGCCTGCTCGGCGGCGTGGCGTTCGGTGACGTCGTCTCCCAGGCTGATGGCGCCGGTGACGCGGCCTGCGGTGTCGCGCAGCAGCGTGTTGGTCCACCGAACCACGCGCCGCTGGCCAGTGCGGGTGAGGATCTCGGCCTCGAAATGCACCGGCACCTCGTTCTCCCGTACCGCGTGTTCCCAAACGGTCCGCATCCTCGGGACGGCCTCCGGCGGGAGGAAGTCCGCGAACCAGTCCGCTCCCAGCGCGTCACTGCGCTGCCAGCCGGTTAGTTCGAGGAAGCAGTCGTTGCAGTACTCCAGGCGCCCGTCGACCGTCAAGCCAATGGCAATCAGGTCGATGTTGTCCAGCGTTTCCCGGAAGCGGCGTTCCGACTCACGCAACGCCTGCTCCGCGCGTTTGCGTTCGGTGATGTTTTCCGTGA
>JBAWHH010000405.1:0-3027 GCA_049593715.1 Rhodocyclaceae bacterium | reverse complement strand
GGTGGTTCCAGGAGGGGACTGGGGAGTCAGTGACTGTGGTGATGGCCGCGGTCGTCAGGCTGGGGCGGGGTGATGCGCCCGGCCACGACGTCGACCACGGCCTTGATCGGATCCGTTTCGCCGGTGACCACGACCCGAATACGGCGTTCGGCCAATTTGCGGATGAAGCCAGTACCCGCGCTGCCTGTGTTGAGCGCGTCGACACCATCCACCGGGTGCGGGCCGCCGGGAAACTCGTGAAACGCCAGTGCGCTGGGGAGATCCAAGCGGTCGATTTCCGTCGGGACGCTGTCCGGCTGCGCATCGAAAACAAGGAAACGCCGGCTCTTGCCGCGGTGGCCGGTCACGGTTCTGAAATTCTGGTCGGTGACTGCGATCTTCATTGCTGCTGGGTCGGGGGCTGCTTCAAGGGAATTCGTGCCGTGCGGGGCCGGACCCCGGCGGCTCCAGGTGGAGTCGCACGTCGTCCGGCCCGAAAACGTCTGGGTGAGGTTCAGGACATCGTGTCCCGGCGCAGTTGCAGCAGGTAGTACCACTCGAAAAAGCGCTTGGCGTAGTGCAGCCAGCGACTGGAGAACAACAGGTTGCGGGCTTCGGTGCGATAAACCAAGGTTCCGCCATCAAGGGTATCGACGATACAGGCCAGTTCCGTCTTGGGTCGCGCTAACGGGGCCTGACCATCCATGACTCGCAGCAGATTGGCCGCTGCAGCTTTCGCCTGTAGATCGGCCATGTGGGCCTGCTTGGGCATCCAGTCGGGGCCTGGGTAACTGCCCGCATCGCCAGCGACAAAAACGCGCTCCGCGCCCTGAACGCGGCAAAACTCATCCGCCTGGAAAAACCCGCCGGGCGACAAGGGCAGGCCGGCGTTTTCGGCCCAGGCCGGTCCGGTAATGCCGGGCATGAAAGCGATCAGGTCGGCCTCGAAGCTGCCGCCTTCCGTGTTGACCCGGTTGGTTTCGAAGCCCGTCAGCTTGCTGCCGAGCACCGTCTGGATACCGCGCCGCGCCATTTCGGCGAGCAGTCCGCGCATCGCCTGTTCGCCCAAGCGCTTGCCTGGCTCGGCCATGGGGGCGAAGAAAGTGAGTTCGAATTTGTCGCGCCGGTTGGCCCGCCGCAACCAGCTTTCGACGCCGAAGAGCAATTCGAACATCGGTCCGCCACGCACCGCCGAAGGATCGTTGGGGTTGCCGGCAAAGCCAAAAGCCAGCCGTCCGCTCGCCAGGGCCGTCAGCCGGTCGCGCAGGCGTTGTGCGCCTTCGATGTTCTCGCAGATCGACAGGGCGTTCTCGATGCCCGGCAGCTTCTTGATAAAACGCCCGCCACAGGCAATGACGAGGCCGTCGTTGGTCACCTCCCCCTGGTCGGTAACGACGCGGCGGCCCCCGTCAGCCAGTCCGCTTACCCGCCCAGCGTGAAAGCCGAGGCGGTGGCGGCGCAGCATGCCGGTGAGGGAAAAACGCAGGTCATCGCCGCTGCGCAGCCCGGTGGGAACCCAGATGAGGGAGGGTAGATAAATGAACTCGGCGGCAGGGGCGATCAGGGTGATCTCGGCTTGGGAGTCCAGCCGCCGCAGACTCCTGGCGGCAGTCAGTGCGCCAAAACCGGCACCAATGATGGAAATACGCTTCATCGTCGGCTCTCCTTCGCGCCCCCAGTGCTCGAGTGGAACTCTCCGCCCAAGGCGTGGTGCGCGTTGATCAAGCGCCCGATCCGTCCTTGCCGATCAGCACTCGCGCATCGGCAAGGTAGGTGTGGGGCGGAATTTCGAGGTTGATGGGTGCCGGAACGCCTTTGAAGACGCGGCCGGCGACGTCGAACTTGGA
This sequence comes from Rhodocyclaceae bacterium, assembly GCA_049593715.1. Lineage (GTDB taxonomy): Bacteria > Pseudomonadota > Gammaproteobacteria > Burkholderiales > Rhodocyclaceae > JBAWHH01. The sequence goes on along the minus strand of JBAWHH010000405.1, from coordinate 1,201 downwards.
ACCATGGCAGGGACAGAAGAACCCACCCGGCCACTCCGGGCCGAGGCCGGCAGCCGCGCCGACCTCGAATTTTTTCGACGGCGAGCAGCCTAGATGGGTGCAGATGCCCACGGCGACGAATATTTCCGGCTTGATCGAGCGCAGCTCGTTGGTGGCGTAATCGGGCTGCTGCTTGGTCGTCGATTTCGGATCGAGCAGGATCGCTTCGTTCTTCTTCAGAGAATCGATCATTTCCGCCGTGCGATGGACCACCCACACCGGCTTGCCACGCCACTCCACGGTCATCACTTCGCCCGGCGCAAGCTTGGACACGTCTACTTCCACCGGCCCGCCCGCCGCAAGAGCGCGCTCGGAAGGGGAAAAACTGGTGACTAACGGCGCTACGGCAGCCACCGTGGCGGCACCACCGGCCGCGGCCGTGGCAAACAGCAATTGGCGCCGAGTGAGGTTCGGCAGGCTTTTGAGGGCGTCTTCCATGGGAGTCTCCAGATTGAGGGTTACCCCGGGCAATTGCAATCCCCATGCCAAGACACCCTGCACCAGGCGGCACGCTGCAGCCCTTTGATTTCTGGCATTTTCCGTCTGCGAGGCCGACCTTTACACCCGTATCCCCAGCCAAAAGCGCGGCATTATTGTCCGATCAGCCGAGACTGACGCGCCAATTTTGGCGTCCACCGGGATCCCATTCCCCGCCCCTACCCGAACGCGCGTCCTTCCTCGACGGACAGCCCGAACTGGGCATCGTGATGGACAAGCAGTACCGGATCGTGGCGGCGAACAAGGCTTGCTGCCTGAAGTTCGGCCAGGGGCGAGCCGTAAGCGGCCGGTTTCACTACGAAGTATCCCACCGATTCGCCGTACCTTGGGATCAGGCCGGCAAGGCCTCCCACCCCAAGACACCTCAATCATCGAGCGGGCTTCCGACACGAGAAACGCTGAGGGACCGCAATCCCCGGCGCCATTCGCAATTGGGGCACCGGTTTCACTGGAAGAACTGGAAGAAATGGAAGACCGCTATCTCGCTTGGCTGGACGGTCTGTCTCGCCGGAATCGCCGCGGATTGTCAGCCCAACTTGGCATCAGCCAGCGCACCCTTACGCGCAAGATGAACCGGCGCCGATGCGGAACTGTTCGCGCCAACAGCCGTGCCGTTGGGGACGTTACGAGCCCCCGCCTGATCTAGGCGCGCATCAAGGTGAAG
>JBAWHH010000404.1:0-4467 GCA_049593715.1 Rhodocyclaceae bacterium | reverse complement strand
TACCAATACCGCGGCGCCCTGGAAACGGCCGTGACGGAGATCGTCCAGGGCGGCGTTGGCCTCACTCAAGGCGTAGCGGCGCACTTCGGTGCGCACCGGCACCCGGGGAGCGAGGGCGAGGAATTCTTCGCCGTCGCGCCGGGTGAGATTGGCGACGGAGCGAATGGTGCGTTCCCCCCACAGAATCCGATAAGGGAACGCCGGAATGTCGCTCATGTGGATACCCGCGCAAACCACCGTGCCGCCTTTTCCAACCGCCTGCAGCGCCAGAGGCACGAGGGGACCTGCGGGAGCAAAGATCAGCGCGGCGTCCAAAAGATGGGATGGGGTCTGGTCCGAGTCCCCGGACCAGACCGCGCCAAGGCTGCGGGCGAAAGCCTGGGTCTCGCTGTCGCCCGGGCGGGTGAAAGCGAAAACCTCCCGCCCCTGGAAGACGGCAACCTGGCAAACGATGTGGGCGGCGGCGCCGAAACCGTAGATGCCGACACGGTGTGCATCGCCGGCCATCGCCAAGGCCCGGTAGCCGATCAGCCCGGCGCATAGCAGGGGGGCGGATTCGGCGGCATCGGCGTCCTCGGCCATGGGAAAACAGTAGCGGGCGTCCGCCACGGTGTATTCGGCAAAGCCACCGGGGATCTGGTAGCCGGTGAAACGGGCAGCATCGCAGAGGTTCTCCCGGCCGCGGGCACAATGGGGACATTGTCCGCAGGTCCATCCCAGCCAGGGCACACCGATGCGTTGGCCCGGCTGAAGGCCGGGCACATTTGCGCCCAGGGCGGCCACCCGACCGACGATTTCGTGTCCGGGAATCATGGGCAGGATGGGGTCGGGCAGTTCACCGTCTACCAGATGCAGATCGGTACGGCACACGCCGCAGGCTTCCACTTTCAGTAGCACCTGACCACTGCCTGGTTTGGGGATCGGCAGCTCCCGCAACGTCAAAGGCTGGTGCGGGACGGCCAGCACCATCGCATGCATGGTCCGGTTCATGGGGCTTTCGGGTGTGGGTGTCTGCAGCACATGCAAACAACGAGCGCGCCGCCGCGTGTTGACTTGCGTCAATCTAGACCGGATGATCCGGCGAAAACAAAAAAACGTCTCGCGCGAGGCTAAGGCTTTTTCATGGGATAGAATCGCGCCACTTCGAGGACGAGACATGCTGCGAGTCGGAGACCCCGCCCCCGTATTCAGCTTGCCCGATGCCGACATGGAGACCTTCGAACTCCAGTCGCTATTCGGCAAGAACGTCGTTTTATTTTTCTACCCTCGTGACGGCACGCCTGCCTGCACGCTCGAAGCTTCCGATTTCAGCGATCACGAGGAGGAGTACCTGAACAACGATTGCATCGTCCTCGGTGTCAGCCGCGACGATTGCATCACCCACGCCGAATTCCGCGACAAGCAGGGCCTGTCCGTTCGCTTGCTCTCGGATACCGAAGGCGAGGTGTGCCGGATGTACGGCGTCTGGCAATCTAAGGAAGTGGACGGCGTGAAGAAAATGGGCGTGGTCCGGTCCACGTTTATCATCGACAACGAAGGTGTTTTGCGCCACGTCCAGTACGGCGTCAATCCCCGCGGCCACGCCGCCGAAGTTCTTGAACTCGTCAAACAGTTGAAAAGTTAGGAAAACCATGCTGATCGCGAAAGACACCATCGTCACGCTTGAGTACCGCGTTTCGGATCCGGAAGGGAACTCCATCGACGATGGCAGCGAACCCCTGATTTATCTCCACGGGGGCTACGACGGCATTTTTCCCCGTATCGAGGAAGCGCTGGAAGGCAAGGGCGTCGGTGACGACATCTGCGTGAAGCTCCAGCCGGACGACGCGTTCGGCGATTATGATGAAGAGCTGGTCCATGTCGAGCCGCTGGATTTATTCCCCGAAGACATCGAGGTGGGAATGCAGTTCGAGCGCAGCACCGACGATGGCGAAGACGAACTGCTTTACACGATTACGGACATCGCCGACGACCGGGTCGTCGTCGACGGCAATCATCCCCTGGCGGGAACGGCCATCGTGTTCGCCTGCACGGTGAAAGAAGTCCGCCCAGCCTCGTCGGAAGAAATCACCCACGGCCACGTTCACGGGCCGAGCGGGCATCATCACTGACTGCCCCGGCCTTACCCAGCGGCGCTCGGGGCGGGTAAAGCGTTCCGCCACCCGGATCCCGAGAGCGCTAGGCTCCTAAAGTTCTGATCTAGTGCGTCGTATCCCCTGCACGTTGAATCGTAGGGGGTGCGTCCATGTTCTTCTTTCGAAATAGATCTCGCCGGGCGGAGGATGCCAGCGTTGCGCGCATAGCCGATCTGGAGCGCCAGCTTGCAGAGAGCGCTTCGCAGCGAATGGCTGTGCACGCCGAGGCGGAATCCAGTCGGGCTGAACTGGAGGCGCTTCGGGCCCAGGATCGCCTGTCCCGCGCCTTGTTCGAGCGGCTTGGCTTGTTTGGGACTTCCCTCCTGAGCGCTCAGGGCTCCCTGGGCGCGCTAGCCATGACCATGAAGGATGAGCGTACTCACGCCATGCGGACTGCAGCGTCATTGAGCGCCAGCCTGGCCGGTGTGGAACGCATGACGAGCGGGCTGACGCAATTGACCGACCGCACCGCGGATTCGGTCCGCAAGGTGGAGGATCTCAGCCAGCGTACCGGCGAGATCGGCGGCATCGTCCAGTTGATCAAGGATGTGGCGGACCAGACCAACCTGCTCGCCCTCAACGCCGCCATCGAAGCCGCACGCGCCGGCGAGCAGGGGCGCGGGTTTGCCGTCGTGGCGGACGAGGTGCGCAAACTGGCGGAGCGAACGACCCAGGCCACAAAGCAGATTTCAAACCTGGTTGCCAACATCCAACACGACACCGAGGCGGTTAGTCAGTCGATCGCCATTGATCCGGTGCAGTCCGCCGCTTTCATGCACGATGGTGCCGACGCCTCGCGCAGCATGCAGGGCCTGCTGTCGCTGACCGATCAGATGAAAGTGACGATTGCCGCGAGTGCCCTGCGCACTTTCATCGAGACGGCCAAATTCGATCATCTGGTCTTCAAGTTTGAGATTTACAAGGTGCTGTTTGGCGTTTCCAATAAGTCCGCGGAAGACTTCGCCAGCCATCAGCAATGCCGGCTGGGGAAATGGTATTACGAAGGCGATGGCCGCCACTGTTTTTCCCGGTTGCCGGGTTACCGCGAAGTGGAACCGCCTCACGTCGACGTGCATCGGTATGGCGTGGAAACCCTGCGCAATTTCGCCGCAGGAAAGCACGAGGAGGCCCTGGCCGCCTTGGCGGCGATGGAAAGGGCCAGTTCCCAAGTGTTGGATCAACTGGAACGCATGGCCCAGAGCGGCCAGGAGAACCGCAGCTTTCTTTGCGTGGATGAATAATCCGCCGAAGAACCCTGTCCTTCCTCAGTCCAGCAAACGCTTGAGTTCGTAGAGTTTCTCCAGCGCTTCCCGCGGGCTGAGGGCGTCGGGATCCAGGTCTGCCAGCGCTTCGACCGCAGGGTGGGGCAGCGGTGCGGCCGCTTCGGGCGCAGTGGCGAACAGGTCGCCCTGGGGCCCGCTTTCGATTTCCCGGTTTTCCAGTTGGCGCAGGCGGCGCTTGGCGTCGCGGATCACGCTGCCCGGCACCCCGGCGAGGGCGGCCACTTCGATACCGTAACTCTGGCTGGCCGGGCCATCCTCCACGGCATGCAGAAACACGATGCTGCGCCCGTGTTCGACGGCATCCAGATGCACGTTGACGCATTCCGCGTAGCTCAGCGCCAGCCGCGTCAGCTCGAAATAGTGGGTCGAGAATAGCGTGAGGCTTCGGTTGCGCTCCAGCAGATGGCGGGCGATGGCGATAGCCAGGGCCATGCCGTCGAAAGTGGATGTGCCGCGGCCGACTTCGTCCATCAATACCAGGCTGTTTTCCGTCGCACCGTGCAGGATGGCCGCCGCTTCGGTCATCTCCACCATGAACGTCGAGCGGCCGGAGGCCAAATCGTCTGAGGCACCGATGCGAGTGAAGATGGCGTCGACCGGCCCGATGCGGCAGCGCCGTGCCGGCACGAAACTGCCGACGTGGGCCAGCAGCACGATCAGCGCCGTCTGGCGCATGTAAGTCGATTTCCCGCCCATGTTCGGCCCGGTGATGAGCAGCATGCGCCGCGTCGCGGCAAGGTGGGTGTCGTTGGCGATGAACGTATCCACCTCCCGTTCCACCACCGGGTGGCGCCCGTTTTCGATCTCGATCAGCGTCCCTCCGGCGAATTCCGGCCGGCAATAGTCGAAGCGCACGCTCACGTCGGCGAAGGCGCACAAGCCGTCCAGCAGCGCGATGGCCCGGGCGATGACCTGCAGCGGCGCGATCCAGGCGGCCAAGCTCGTGAGCAGCGCGTCGTAAAGCTGCCGCTCGCGGGCGAGGGCGCGCTCCTGGGCCGACAATGCTTTGTCTTCGAAGACTTTCAGTTCGGGCGTGATGTAGCGCTCGG
>JBAWHH010000403.1:0-2401 GCA_049593715.1 Rhodocyclaceae bacterium | reverse complement strand
GGGGTTCCCGCCGCGCCAGCCGCCGCTATGTCTGCTGCCCTGCTTCTGCTTCCCGATTTCGCCCTCATTCTGCTCGGCCACTATCTGCGGCGCGGTATGCACCTGGGCGACCATTTCTGGGCCGGGCTGGAAAAGCTCGTCTATTTTGTGCTCTTCCCCGCGTTGCTCATCAATGCCATTTCCCGCACGCGGATCGATCTGGCGGCGGCCGCGCCGCTCTTTGCCGCAGGACTGGCGGCGATGGCGATGGGGGCATTGCTGGCGTTGCCAGCGCGGCGGCTGTTCCGCCTCAAGCCGATGGTCTTCGCGTCCCAGTTCCAGTGTGCTTACCGTTTCAATTCGTACATCGGCTTGGCCGTCGCCGGGACGATGTTCGGCGACGCCGGCATTGCCGCCATGGGCATCCTGGTGGGCGCCATGGTGCCGTTTGCCAACGTGGCGTCGGTATGGATGCTGGCGCGCCACGGAGAAATGGTGCTGTGGCGCGAAATCGCGCGTAATCCGCTGATCTGGTCGACGCTGGTGGGCCTGACGCTGAATCTGGCCGGGATTGCCTTGCCGGGTGTGCTGCAACATTTCCTCGCCCGGCTGTCCGATGCGTCCATTGCCCTGGGGCTGCTGGCGGTGGGCGCTGCCCTGAAGCTACGCGGTATCCCGGGATCCCGCGCCGCCGGCGCTTATATCGGGGCGGTGAAGTTGTTGGTCGTCCCGGCGGCCGCCTGGGGCGCGGCGTCGATGCTCGGGCTGTCGGGCCTGTACCTGCAGGTCGTCGTGCTGTTCGGGGCGCTGCCCACGGCGTCTTCCGCCTACATCCTGGCAGTGCGCATGGGAGGGGATGGCCCAGGAGTGGCCTGGCTCATATCGACCAGCACCCTCGCCGCGATGATTACGCTGCCGCTCTGGCTGACGGCGCTGCGCTGAGGGTCTGGGCGCGCCTGCGCGGCTACAGGAAAAGCGTCAATACGCCCGTGTAGCTGTAAAGCTGATCGTGGGAGATTTCGCCATTGCAGAAGAAACCGGTCAACGGGAAATTCCCGAGGTGGCGGCGGATCAACTCGGGCTCCACCGAGTCGTCGCCGAAGAGGTTTCTGCCCCGGCCGACGCAGGAGAAGTAGAGCCCGCCTTTCGGCGCGGAGGTCAGGCTGGCGCGCAGATCACTCAGTACGCGCTGCAGGTCTTGGCGGGCAGATTCCGCATCCCGCCGCACGAAACGCAGCGGACGGCCCGTCTCCACGTATTCGTTGAGGGCAAGCAGGCCCGTCTGGGGATCGATGCCGACGACGTTGCGCACGAGGTAGTCTTCGCTATCCCGCCCCGGTATGGAAAGGCCCACCAGGATGGTCTGGGCTGCGCGGGGCAGGTCCTGCGCCAGTTCGGCTCCAGCGGCCTCCTTGAAAACGTCGAGCGCGCGCCGCCCGTCGATATAACCGACCAGATTGCGTTCCGCGCGGGTGATGACGTGTTGCCGGGGGAGAGGCGCGCAGCCTTGGGTCAGGCGGGTGACAATGGCCACCGAACCTGAAAACGCGACCCCGGACATGCCGCCCCGGAGCACGTCGTCTGCAATCTGCACTGCACCGCCACGGCCGCTGGAGAGTCCTCCGGTAACAAATCCGCTGGCGACTTTTCCCGCCATGTCCGCCACCAGATCAGCCATGTCGGGTGTGCCCGGGTCGGCGTGGACGACGGCGAAATAGGCTTTGTCCGCGCCATGGGGCAGCGGCTTGCGACCGGAAAACACGCTGAATGAGCCTGGGGCGAAACGCGCCGCCATGACCGAGATTCCGCCGCCGTCCTGCATCGCCGCACCTTCGCCAATGATGCCGATGGCGCTCGATCCGACCCACTCGGGGATGCCGGTGCGCTCACGCAGCGACGCCAGAATCTGCTCGGCGTCACCGATGTGCTGGTCGGAGAAATAGACGAAGCCGAGGTTCGCTCCCCGCGGTAGCGAAAGACTGGCCAGACAGGTGTCCAGGCAGGCGGAGGCGTCACTGCCAAAAGCGTGCGCTGCGGCCAGCGCGGGTGTGCTCACTTGCCTTTGGCAGGCTCCGGGGTGGAACCGTTCTGGGCAGGGGTCATGCTGGATGCGGCTGCGGCGGCCGACTCGGCCGCCTGCTGCATCAGGTTCCAAGGCCACAACGCGACGCTTGCGAAAGGATTCGGTGCGGCGGTTGCGTCGTCGGACGAAGCGCCTGCGCTCTGGCCCATCGCCTGAATGGCGGAAAGGGTGCTGCGCTGCATTTCCATGCCCTGGATGCTCAGATGCAGCATGTTCAGGTTGATCTTGAGCCAACCTTCCACGGCCTTGAGGTCGGAAATCCGCTTGTCCAGTTCCTTGACGTCCAGCGTGGGCGTCACCATCCCCGGCAGGTTGAATCCCATAGAGGCCCACATGTTT
>JBAWHH010000402.1:0-4534 GCA_049593715.1 Rhodocyclaceae bacterium | reverse complement strand
GGCTGCGCGGGGAGGGCGGAGACGTCCAGGCCCAGCCCTTCCAGCCAAGTGCGCAGGGTCTTCAGTCCCGGCGCAGTCCAGTTGGCGAAGTGGGCAGAGCATGAGGTGACGATGTGTTGCGCCGCATTGCGGTCTCCCAGCAGGACTGCGGAGGCGATGCGGGTCGGCACATCGCATGCAATGAGAGAGCCGCTGAAATCCGCCAAAGCGCGCAGAGAACCGTGTGCCTGGAGCCATGGTAAGCCCACCCCAAGTACCGCTGCGTCCAGGGTATCGGCGCGTTTGGCGAGGTCGGTATCCCGGCCGATCTTCATCGACAAAGCGGCATGGGGGTTGCCTTCCGGCAGCCTCGCCACGAGGCTTTCCAGCCGCTCAGAAATACTTCTCGCCGCGGCGTCGGGCTTGTCGACGTATTCAAGCAGCCACTCGCTACCCGGCGATTGCGCCCGCAGCCGGATGAGATCAGGGAACTGCAGCACCAGATTGACGAAAAACTCGCCGCGCGGCCCTTCGTTCCATTGGCCCGCCTGGAGATGAACGATGCACCAATGCTCTTCCCGCCCTTCGCCCGCCCGAGCCAGCAGCATTCGGCCCTTGCGCTTGAAGCCGTAGGGAGCCAATACCAGGGCCAGACGCTTGGCCAGGAAATCGATTTTCAGGCCGACTTTGTCGTCGGCGTGGGGGATCGCCAGAGGTTTCATCGCAGAGGGTGGGGTAGCTCAGGTCGTTGGAAGCATGCTCGGGCTGTCAGGTACGCGCCAGCCAGCGGCATAGCGGCATGCAACCACGGTGGCTTGACCTGAGAAGTGACGCATTTCCGCGCCGCGGGCACATCCTGGCGGGCGAATTCGGTACTGCTTGCTGATCGGTTCGGAAGTGCTGATGGCTCAGCGTTCGGCAATCCCGAACGAGGAGTTCTGGATGGAATCGCAATCGACCGTTCAGCACATCCTTGCGTTACCCGGCCGTGGCCGGTATTTGGTATGGATGTTAGGCTTGGCCGGCTTCAACCATCTGCGGTCAGCAACTCGCCGACGAGGAGATCTGGGGTGGCCGTTCCCCCCAAAGAAGCTGCCAACTGCCTGACTGGCAGGGCGCTTCTTGGGGACAACACGCACCGCTATGCCGCAAGAACGGCAGGACGCGTGCAATGCAAAGGAGAGCAAGGGCTCGCGCCGCAATACATGCGCGCGCGGTCTCACGATCAAGGTGCGGCCAAGCCGACTGATCGCGAGTACCCGATAGACGACGTTGCGGCCTATTGATCGACAGACGTTCGCCGTATGGCTCGCGACCGCGGCAGTTCTAGAGGCTCTGGAGCGCGGCGATGCGCGCTTCTATCGGCGGATGGCTGGCGAAGACCGCCATCCAGGCTGGCTGCCCGGCGATGCCAGCAGTGGCCACGTTCTGCGGCAGTTCTCCCGCTTCGAGCCCCCCGAGGCGGCGTAGCGCACCGACCATCGGCCGGGGCGAACCCAACAACGTTGCGGCGCCGGCGTCGGCACGGAATTCGCGTTGGCGCGAGAACCACGCCACGATGATGCTTGCGAGGACTCCGAAGAGGATGTCGCACACAATCGTCGTCACCATGTAGCCGATCCCCGGGCCGCTCGACTCTTCATCGTTGCGGCGAAGGAACGAATCCACCAAGTAGCCGACCACGCGGGACAGGAACACCACGAAAGTGTTAACCACACCCTGGATCAACGTCAGGGTCACCATGTCGCCGTTGGCAATATGGGCCACTTCATGGGCCAGCACCGCCTCGGCTTCCTCGCGCGACATGGTCTGCAGCAGGCCGGTGGATACCGCAACCAGCGAACTGCTCTTGCTGGCTCCGGTGGCGAACGCGTTCGGCTCACCTTCATATATCGCCACTTCCGGCATCGGAATGCCGGCGCCCTTGGCCAGACGGCCGACCGCATCGACCAGCCAGAACTCGGTGGAGTTGCGCGGATCCACGATGACCTGGGCGCCAGTACTCCACTTGGCGATCGACTTGGACATCAGCAGTGAAATGAAGGCGCCGCCAAAACCCATGATCGCGGCGAAACCAAGCAATGCACCAAGATTCAGGCCATTAGCGGTCAGGAAGCGATTGACGCCGAGCAGGTTGGCAACGATGCCAAGCACCATTACCACGGCGAGGTTGGTCGCGAGAAAAAGGAGGATACGTTTCATGGAATGCTCCTCAATGGAACAGGGTTGTCATGGCCGCGGACGGTCGCTTTAGTCCGCGGCACCGCTTGCCGCCCGGCTCGATGGAGTCGCGCTTCAAGCGGTGTAAAGCGGCACCCACACCAGCGATCGGGCATCGCCTTGCTCGCCGCGGTGTTGTTAGATCTGCTGGACTCCCGCCAGCAACCATCCACCATTGCCGTTGCGCGGCTTCACCAAGTGCCAGATCTCGTCGACCGTTTCGGCGGCTGCGTCCTTGTCTTCGCGGATCAGGCCGCCATAGCGGACGCTGGCCACATACCGTGACGCTTCTTCGACAATTTCCAGCACGTCAGCGTCGATCTCCAGGACATCGGTTTGCTGAACTGCGTCGCCGCGGGCGAGGATGGTCGTCTTCAGTTCGGCGAACATTTCCGGCGTGGTGAACTCGCGCAGGTCGTCCAGATTTCCCGCATCGTTGGCAGCCTGCAGGCGAATGAAGTTCACCTTTGCCTGGCGCACGAAGCCGGCCACATCGAAATCCGCCGGCAGGTTGTTCCCCGAAACCGACCCAACATCGTAGCCGGTCGCATCCTTCCGGACGGCGACATCGCCAGAGGGCGGCATCGCTGGTTCGTAGGCCTTGGGAAACGCTGTGGCGGGCGCCGAACCGGTACCCGCATACAGCGTTGAACCGGCGCCAGCGCCCACCATGGCCGGGCGTTGAGCTGCCGCACGGCGACGCATGATGTATCCGACCACGGCCAGGGCCGCCATGACGAGCACGCCGATCATCAGCATCGAGGCCAGTTCTTCGCCAAAGCCCAGATGCGACGCGAGAGCGGCCAGACCCAAGCCGGCGGCCAGGCCGGCAAGCGGTCCCATCCACGAACGCTTGGGTGGGGTCTGAGCGGCTGCCGCTGCGGTTGCCGGCGACTTGGCAGCAGCGGAAGCCGTCGGTGCCTGGGAGGACGCCATACCAGGCGTCTTGTCCGGGACATTCATCTGCCGTTGCATGCCGGACGACGATCCGGAACCGAGGCGCTTGGCGGCCTCCGCATCTGCCGTGGTGAACGTCAACCCAAGCGCCAAAACGGCGGCCAGAAGCGAGAAGGATTTCATCATGACTCCCGTGAAGAAAAAGACAAACGGCGCCAAGCATAGCCGCCATTGATAAAACGAAAAACCAGAACGACACTGATGCCAGATTCGAGAAAACCGAAGAAATCGTCATCAATCCGACCTGTGGCGATTGGATGACGACACGGATTGCTTGCCGTCGCCTAGGAAACAGACAGCAAGCCCAATGGATCACCCTTGGGCATCGCTCGCGTCGGCTGTCGCTTACGTCGCCAGATACGCAGCAGCGACTGGCTGGCACGCATTGGCAACTCGCCACTCCTTGCTGCTGAGCACACGTTTGCGCTCGTCGTTGACCTTGGGCATCACGAGGGCTACGGCAGGGTTTTCCGCAGGCGGGGCCCACAGCCAGTTCTCGTGCGCGCAATTGAACAGACGCCGCAACTCGGCACGCTCCAGCGCCACCGTCGCCGGCTGATAGCCATCGGCAGACATCACGGTCATGAGACGTTGAACGTCTTGTCTTGTGATGTCGGCCATCATCTTGCGGGCTAGCTCTCGGAGAACGGCGTTCGTCTTCTGATGGCGGGTCGCTTGGTTGGCGCGGTGCGCTTTCAGGCTGTTCGGGATAGGCCGAACAGCTTCATCCTCGAAGCGGACGTGCCAATAGTGCCTGTCGGCGAAAGTGCTCCCTGCGACTTGAGTCACGGGGAGCCCACAGGCGTGCAGACAACAATTGATACGGGTGGCGTCCTGCACGGGACCTTTGAGCCCGGGCAGGCGCTCGCGGGCGTAGTCCTGGAACGCCGCGGCGAGGCAGGTGCGTCGCGGCCCGAGCCTGGCTGGATTGCCTTTGGTCTCGATGGCGGTCCGATTTGCGCCGCCGCCTTGCGCGCAGCCGCTTCGCTGGGGTAGCCGCTCGGGTACGTGTCGTGGCCTTTGATGCGTGCGAATCGGCCAGCCGGCAACTTCTTTGAAGGGTTTAGCTATGGTGGGCCTCCCCAGCGCACGCACGGCAAGAGGCGGTCAACGAATACCGGGACGAAACGGGGGGGCAACGAGAAGACAGCATGAGCAACTCCACGACGAGAGTTGCGTATAGCCATCGGCCGCCGGGAGGCGCCAGAAAATCCGTAGTGCAGCGCAGCCGCGCGAATCGGGGCGCAGTCGCTGGTCGTTGAAAGTGTCAGATTCACTGACAGATTTCGCCGAACTTCGCGACTACACCCGACGTAACTGCTTGATTTTATTTGGTGGCCAAGGGCGGAATCGAACCACCGACACAAGGATTTTCAGT
>JBAWHH010000401.1:0-4192 GCA_049593715.1 Rhodocyclaceae bacterium | reverse complement strand
TGCCCGCCGGGCATCTGCTCCGCCCGGCGGAACTGGGGTTCCTGGCGTCCCTCGGCATCGTGGAAGTCACCGTGCGGCGCCGCTTGCGCGTGGCCGTTTTTTCCACCGGTGACGAACTGGTGTCCCTGGGCAGCCGGCCGGAAACCGGGCAGATTTTCGACAGTAACCGCTATTCCCTCTATGGCATGCTCACCCGGCTCGGCTGCGACGTACTGGACATGGGCGTCGTGCGCGACGAACCCGCCACCTTGGAAGCCGCGCTGCTGCAGGCCGCCGCCAGCGCCGACGCCGTCGTCACCAGCGGCGGGGTGTCCGTGGGCGAAGCGGATTTCATGCGCGAAATGATGGCGCGGCTGGGCGAAGTGCTGTTCTGGAAAATCGCCGTCAAGCCCGGGCGCCCCATGGCTTTCGGCCGCATCGGCAGCGGCGACCGGCAAGCGGTCTTGTTCGGCCTGCCCGGCAATCCGGTGTCGGTGATGGTCACGTTCTATCAGTTCGTCCGCGAAGCACTCCTGAAGATGATGGGCGTTGATCCGATCCCTGCCCTGCCCACGCTCCAGGTCCCGTGCGCCGGCCGGCTGAAGAAGCAGCCCGGCCGGACGGAATTCCAGCGCGGCGAACTTTTCCTGGAAGACGGCACGTGGAAAGTGCGCGCCTCCGGCGGCCAGGGCTCCGCCATGCTCCACGCCATGGCCCGCGCCAACTGCTTCATCGTCCTGGAACCGGATCGCGTCGCCGTCCAGCCGGGCGAAATGGTGGCCGTGCAACTTATGGACGGATTGGTTTAGCTGCCTGTCACGGCTGGACGATCGTCTGCCGAATTGGAGACGCCAAGGAGCGGTGAGATCGCTCCTTAGGCGAGTGAATGGTACCTTTTTCTGGTACCATTTCAGGCATGAAGCGGAAACATCAACGAACCCTTGATCTCGTTTTCGCGCGCCCGACCAGCGCAAACATCCAGTGGAAAGACATCGAGGCTTTGTTCAAGGAGTTGGGCGCCGACATCAGCGAGCGGGAAGGCAGCCGGATTGCCGTGGTGTTGTTCAACGAAGTGCGGGTATTTCATCGTCCGCATCCTTCGCCGAACACGGACAAGGGCGCAGTCGCAAGCATCCGCAGATGGTTCGAGCAACACGGAGTAACGCCATGAACATGATGACTCTCGAAGGATTCAACGCGAAGATCGAGTACGACGCCGACCTGGACATGTTCCGAGGGGAGATCCTTGGCCTCAACGGGGGCGCCGACTTCTATGGCAAGAACCCCAAGGAACTACGGGCCGAGTTCAAGAAGTCGCTGCAGGTTTTCCTTGAGGTTTGCCGCGAAAAGGGCATCGAGCCCCGCCGCAACTATTCCGGAAAGTTCAACCTTCGCATTCCACCTGATCTTCATGAGAAGTTGGCGATCATTGCCCAAGCGGAAGGTAAGAGCATCAACACCGTTGCCCAGGAAGCGCTTCAGCAGCGAGTTGCCACCTGACTGTCACCGCTACCGCAAGCCGTACGCCAAGGGCAAAGCGTGTTGCCGACAGCCTGGCGCGGTTGTGCCCCGGGGGCGAAGCTAGCCCACTTTGCCCGCAATGGGCAGCGGGGCCGCTGCCTGCCACCTGCATCAGTTCCTCGCCTGACGCCTTTGCCTTACGATCCCGTCCCATGAGGACCATCCGACACCTGTTTCCCGTTGTGGCCTGTTGCGCCGCGTTGACCGCTTTGCCGGCGCTGGCCGCCCTGCCCGACCCGGTGCGCTTCGCCAATGCCGTCGAACTGCGCGACACCCGCACGGTGCGCGGCTGGCTGGACGAAGGGCTGTCGCCCCATTTTTTGGGCAGCCGCATCGGCAGCGGGCTGATGATCGCCGCCTGGGACGGCAACATCCCGATGATGGAGTTGTTCCTGAGCCGGGGCGCGGACGTCAATCAGGCCAACCGCATCGGCGAACAGGCGCTATTGCTGGCGGCCTGGAATGGGCACATGGATGCCGTGAAATGGCTGCTGGATCACGGCGCCGCCATCAACCGGTCCGGCAAACAATGGAGCGCCCTGCACTACGCCGTGTTCGCCGGACACAAGGCTATCGCGCGTTTCCTCATCGAACGTGGCGCCGACGTCAATGGCCAGGCGCCCAACCAGGCTTCCGTGTTGATGATGGCTGCGCGGGAAGGGCAGGAAGAACTGGCGCGCAATCTGCTGGATGCCGGCGCCAATCCCAACGCGGTCAATGATCGCGGCGAAACGGCCCTGGTGTGGGCAATGCGCCAGCGCAACCTGAACATCGCCAAGATGGTGTCCAGCGCAGCAGAATTCGCCCAGGCCACCACCGCACCCCCGGAAAGCTTCGGCCCGCCCAGCCGTTCCGTGCCACCGCCCACGGAGATAGCCGAGATCATGAACTCCATGCGCATCGCGGAACTCCAGGGGCTGCCGGTGGACGACCTGCGCCGGGCGCTGTTCGACGCCGTCGAAGCGTCGCGCCGGGAAAGCCCCCCGGCCCCGGCGAAACCCGCAACGCCGCGCGGCCGTCCCAAGGCGCTGCTGATCACAGCCAAGCGCAACCAGCCAGGGAGCGAACAGGCGCGGCTGGTCTACGATTCTGCCCCGACGGAATCCACGGCCGCCACGCCGCGGAAAACGGCGTCGGTACAGCGCGCCACGGCGGCAGACGTGAGCGAAATGCTGCGCCGCTTGCGCGAAGCCGAAGCCCAAGGCAAGGCGACCAAGGAGATGCGCGAGGCGCTGTACGACGCGGTGATCGGCGTCAAACGTTAGCCCGCCCCTGCCCTGCGCAAAAGACCGATCTCAAGCCGGGAATGGTCGAATCCGTTAGTTGCAGTGCATCAAATCCTCCCCGATCAATCGGAGTCAAAGAATGGGCGATAAACGCGGGTTTTCCGTCGCGGTGTTTGGGCTCACCGACATCGAACGCCGGGTCGTGCGCAGCCTGTGCGTGGTGTCCGGCAGCCTGCCACGAGCCTACGCCGTCGCCCCGGAACACAGTGCCGACGAGGCAAACGTCTTGATTGTGGACTGCGCCGATCCCCAATCCCTGGCGGCCCTCGCGGCGGCCCGCGCGAAACGGCGCGTGCTGGCCGTGCTGGTCGGCTCGACGGATCCGGCTGGCGACGCAGAGATCTGCCTGCGGCGCCCGTTGGTGGCATCTCGACTGCTGCAAGCCCTGGACACGCTGGTCACCCGGGAACCGGCCCACGTACCGGTACCGGGCAACAGCGAGGGAAGACCGGCCCCTGCCGCGATCGGCGCGATGAACCTCCGCGAACACCCGGCGGCGCTCCAGGCCAAGCGCTTCACCGCTCTGGTGATCGACGACAGCGTCACCATCCGCAAACAGGTGGAGCTGGCGCTACGGCTCCACGATGTGGAGCCCACCGGCGCGGAAACCGGCGAGGCGGCCATGGCGCTGCTGGCAAAACAGCACTACGACCTGATTTTCCTCGACGTCGTGCTCCCCGGCGGAGCGGACGGCTACCAGATCTGCCGGTCGATCAAAAAGAACGAAACGCACCGCTCGACGCCCGTGATCATGCTGACCGGGCGCTCTTCGGCGTTCGAACGTATGCGCGGCTCGCTGGCGGGCTGCGACAGCTACCTCACCAAGCCCGTCGATAACCATACGTTTGACTCGGTTCTGGAGAAGTTCCTGAAAGTCACCCATGCCGCCCATGCGGCCTGAAGCTCAGGCATCGGCAGCACGTTGCATACCGGGCCGGCCGAAGAGGCTCCTCGGCTATCTTGCTTGCTGGCGATATACGAGGGTTGCCAGTCTGAGCATGTCTTCCCGCCCGGTGTTGCCCGATAGCGCATAGCCGAAGCGCCCGTCGATCCAATAGAACACGTCTATCCCGTTCTCGCGCGCATAGCGGAAAGTCGTATCCGCCGCTTGCGCCGACTGCGGCTGCACATAGAGCGTCAGGCGGTTCTTCGCTTCGTTCTCGTACATGAATTGGGCCACTTCGCCCGACTCACCCGGCAGCAGCCGCCCGCCCATCAGCCGGTAACCCGCTTCCTCCAATCGGGGAGGATAGAGCTTCATGCCCAGGCGCTTGGACAGCCACCCCACCAGATGGGCTTCCTGATCGGCACCAACCTCCACCGGGTGGCGCACTTCGGGCACATAAACCGCATGGGCCACCGCTGCCTGGCGCGGCAGCGATGCGGCCACCGGCGCGTAAGCCCCG
>JBAWHH010000400.1:0-7716 GCA_049593715.1 Rhodocyclaceae bacterium | reverse complement strand
CGCGCAGCGCCTGCAGGTGGATCTGCGGCGCGAATCGCGCTATCACGGCTTTGTCGGTCAGGCGCGGCAGGCCGGTGCGGAAGGCGGATTGTGGTTCCTTGAGCCCCAGACCTTCATGAACCGCTCCGGCCAAGCTGTCGTTGCGCTGGCCGGGTTCTATCGTATTCCGCCCGACCAGATTCTCGTTCTGCACGACGAGCTGGACCTGCCGCCGGGCACAGTGCGCCTGAAGTTCGGCGGTGGCCTTGGCGGCCACAATGGCCTGAAGGACATCGCAGCGCATCTTGGCACGCAGGACTTCTGGCGCCTGCGCATCGGCATCGGCCATCCCGGCGAGCGCGATGAAGTGGTCGGCTATGTGCTGAAGCCGCCGCGGCGGGAAGAGCACGCCGAAATCGACCAAGCCCTTGATCGTGCGGCGGAAGCCTGGCCGCTGCTGGCCCGTGGTGACTACCCGACCGCAATGCAGAAGCTCAACACCCGCCCGGCGCCGCCAAAGAAGGCGCCAACCGATGAACGTGTTTGACTCCGGCTTCTTTCTGGCCGGACAGGACTCTTCACCCCATCATCATCCTGCAGTGGCGCCCGCCGCTGTTTACCGCCGCGTGCCTCGCGGCTGAAACGAGAGATTCCCCATGGCTTTGAGATGCGGCATCGTCGGTCTGCCCAACGTTGGCAAGTCCACCCTGTTCAACGCGCTGACCAAGGCGGGGATCGCCGCCGAGAACTATCCCTTCTGTACCATCGAGCCCAATGTCGGCATCGTCGAAGTCCCTGATCCTCGGCTGGCGCAGCTCGCCGCCATCGCCAAGCCGCTGAAGACCATCCCGGCTACCGTCGAGTTCGTAGACATCGCCGGCCTCGTTGCCGGCGCCTCGAAAGGGGAAGGACTGGGCAATCAGTTCCTTGCCAACATCCGCGAGACCGACGCCGTCGTTCATGTCGTGCGCTGTTTTGCCGACGACAACGTGGTGCACGTGGCGGGCGGCGTCGATCCTATCAGCGATATCGAAACCATCGAAACCGAACTGGCCCTGGCCGATCTCGCCACGGTGGAGAAGGCCCTGGCGCGCTATCGCAAGCCTGCCCAGGCCGGCGACAAGGAGGCCAAGTTGCTCGTGGCCGTGCTGGATAAGGCCCAGGCGCAGCTCGATCGCGCCAAGCCCGTGCGTGTGCTCGACCTGTCGAAGGAAGAGTGGTCCAACCTCAAGCCGTTCTGTCTCATCACCGCCAAGCCCGCCCTGTTCGTCGCCAACGTGTCGGAGAACGGCATGCACGACAATCCCCTGTTGGCCGCCGTCGAGCGCTATGCCGCCGATCACAAGGCGCCGGTGGTGGCGCTGTGTGCCCGCCTGGAAGCGGAAATCGCCGATCTCGAGGACGAAGAAAAGGCGATGTTTCTCGCCGACATGGATCTCGCAGAGCCGGGCCTCAACCGGCTTATCCGTGCCGGCTACGTCCTGCTGGGGCTGCAGACCTACTTCACTGCCGGCGAGAAAGAGGTTCGAGCCTGGACCATCCACAAGGGCGACACCGCGCCCCAGGCGGCCGGTGTCATCCACACCGATTTCGAACGCGGCTTCATCCGCGCCCAGACCATCGCTTTCGATGATTTCGTTGCGTGCAAAGGCGAACAGGGAGCCAAGGAAGCGGGCAAGATGCGCGCCGAGGGCAAGGAATACGTCGTCAAGGACGGCGATGTAATGAACTTCCTCTTCAACGTCTGATTCGTCGCCCAGGACATTTTGTTCGGCACCCGGCAGCGGGTGGGATCGAACGTGTCGGGCGACGAGGATTCGCCTGCGCCCAAGCAAGGCGCCATAGGCACTCGCGAGGACGAGCGCTAAGCGGCGACTTCTGTGAGCAGGTGACGTGCCCGGCCGCGAACCATTCTTGTCGGCCCGGGCTGCGCCAACAAGCGTGCGTCGATCGATCAATATGCGATCGCGGTGCGTGGCGCGCCTTTGCGGACCACCGCCATTTCATTGACAACGGTGCCCTTGGCGCAACCGTAGACTTTTCCCATGTTCAACGACGGCTATCATTTCGTCCTATGTGTTGCGGAAACTTCATGCATGGCGATCGGCCAGCGCTACGGGGTTGCCGAGGCAGGTCGCGCAGGTTCGGACGGATGAGGCCCGGTCTTGGCCAAGACCACTGACGATTTCCTGCCGGTCCTGCGTTTCTGGCGTGACGTGGAAATCTTCAACATCCCGACGGCGCCTTCCGCCAGGGACAGCAACGAGCAGACCAAGATCACCACCCTGCGGCCAGGCGACCCTTTGCCCTGGCAGCTCGTCGACTTCGCGCCGACGGGAACCCATGGCCACGTCCACGTCGTCTACCTGGGCGTGGCGGATGCCGAAGACCTTTGTTGCCTTCTGCTTCGGTCTCTCTTCCCTGGCCGTGATCTGAGCGAACGGGAACGCCAGCGTCTGGCTGGGAATGGTTGGCTGGCTGCCTTCGTCGTTGACGAACGAGGGCTACCGAAACCCGATAGCTATCTGCCGGCCAGCTTCGCGCATGGGGCGGCGGCACTGCGCGAGACCGCAGGGCTCGACAACGTCAACGCCCGCCTCGAACGGGCAAAGGAGGAATTTGCCCAACGCTGCCATCGACTTCCGTCGCTCCGGGATATCGGCAACGCCAGTGCCTGCAGTGATGCCTCCCCCGAGGCTGCTTTGGATTGGGACCGTCTCGACGAGGAGGCGCAAGTCGTGCGCCGCCTGCTTGGGGAAGGGGAGAACGACCGGACGCTCGACTGGCGTCTCGTCGTGCGTACCGTTCGGGTCAAGCGGCGCTTCCTGGCGGACAACCTGCAGGCTGCCACGGATTTCCTGAATTCGTTCTACCTCGATGATCTCGACCGGTTGATCGCGTTGGCGCAGAAGAATCGGCCCTTCGGCAAGGCGTTGAGCGCCTATCTGGGGCCGGCGCTCGATGAGCGGCAGCGCGTCGACATTCTCGCCCAGCGGGCCGCGATGACCCGGCTCCTCAGTGCGAAGCGTTTGCCCAGCGCGCGCTGGCCAGCTCCCACCAGGCATCCCCTCGTTTTCGCGCAGCAGGCCGCGGTGGGGCAGGTAATCCGATCGCTGGGGAATGCGGAGGGCTTGATCGGCATCAACGGCCCACCCGGAACCGGTAAGACGACGTTGCTGTGCGATGTGATTGCCGAGATCGTCACCGAGCGGGCCGGCCGCATCGCAGCACTGGATCGCCCCGTCGCGTTGTTCGGCGAGAAGACGACCGTCGCGGGCAAAAGTTTCTATCCGCTGAGGGCGGAGGTGGTCGCCGGGACTTCGATCGTGGTGGCCAGTTCGAATAACAATGCGGTCAAGAACATCAGCCAAGAGCTTCCCGCGCGCAAGAAGGTCGCGGACGAGTTCGGTCCGGTGGACTACTTCGCCGAAGTCATGGGCGAGGTTTTCAAAGCGCAGAAGGTGAAGGACGAGGACGACCGCGTCATCGAAGGCTGGGGAGCAATCGCGGCGGCCCTCGGCAATGCGGGCAACCGGCGCTCGTTCGTGCAAGGCTTTTTCAGGGACGAATATGTGCCGCCGCGGCAGGGCGAGGACTCCCCGCCACCGGACCGAGAGCGGGATGCCGACACGGGCTCGCCGGATGGCGACCCGAATGGGTCCGCCGCTTCGCTTTCGCCACGGCCCTCCATGAGGCAGATCCTCGAGGCGGCTGCTGGGGATTACCGTCGATATCAGGGCGATTGGCGCATGGCGAAAGAGGCCTTCCTGGCCCTGAAAGCCGACTTCGAGCGTCGTCGCAAGGTGCTGGAAAGGGCCGAAGAGGCGGCCCTGCGCATAGACATCAAGCGAGAAAGCCTGAACGCCCTGCAGGCCGAGATCCTGGCGCTCGAAGGGGAGATCCCGGACGGGGAGCACGCCCTGGCGCAACGTTGCCAGGCGCAAACACACCAGCTCGCGCTCGTCCAGGCGCATCAGGCCATGCTCGCCCAAGCCAGCGCTGCGACTCCACCCAATCTCTGGGATCGCATGATGGGCCTGCTCGGCAGGCAGACGCCCCGGATGATGGCTCGGCGAAGATCCTTGGAGGCGCCGACCCAAGCCTTGGCAGATGCCTCGGCAGCGCTGGCGCAGATGTCCAAAGAGTCGGCGTGGGCTGGCGCCGAATTGGAACGGCAACGCGCGCGTCTCAAGGCGGCATTGTCGCAGCAGGCGAAGCTGGATCGGGTGCTCGAATCCGACAAAAAAGCGCTCCAGGCGGGCTACGCGGCTGGCGCGAAGTGCTTTCCCGACGCTCGGTTCTGGGAATTGCCGGCAGACGAGCGTCAGCGTGCCAGCATGGCAGTGAGCGCCGACCTCGATACGCTCCGCGCGAAGCTGTTTCTGCAGGCAGTGGAACTTCATCGCCTGACCGTGCTGGCCAATGCCGGCAAGTTCATTGCCAACCTGCGATGCGTCAGTGGCATGCTCACTGGCAATGCGCGCGACAAGCTGTCCGCCGAGCAACGGCCCCTGCTATGGGACGCCTTCTTCTTCGTCGTGCCGGTCGTTTCCGCGACGCTCGCTTCCTTCGATCGACTGTTCAGCGGCATGGGGCAGAACAGCCTCGGATGGCTGCTGATCGACGAGGCCGGCCAGGCTACGCCTCAGTCGGCGGCCGGCGCGATCTGGCGCAGCCGCCGGGCGGTGATCGTGGGCGATCCCCTGCAGATCGAGCCGGTCTTCACCGTGCCATTCAGTCTGGTCGAAGACCTTCGCCGCCGCCATGGCGTGGCGGCCCACTGGTCGCCCAGCGACGAGTCGGTGCAGACCCTGGCCGATCGCGTCACGCCGTTCGGCTCGTGGGTCGAAACCTGCGGCGGCGACTCGCGGGCCGACGCGCGACAGCGGTTGTGGACCGGCATGCCGCTGCGCACCCACCGCCGCTGCGACGACCCGATGTTCGCAATTGCCAATCGCATCGCTTACGCCGGGCAGATGGTGCAGGGGCGGGTAGACGAAGCCGGAAGACCCACACCGTGGGCCTTCTCATGCCCTCTCGGGGAAAGCGCCTGGTTCGACGTGCAATCGAGCCGCGTGCGGCATCCGGTGTCGGAGGACGAAATCGCCTGCCTGCTGGACTGCCTGCAGCGTTTGCGATGCGAACCTTCCGGGAAGACGAGGATCTTCGTCGTTTCGCCCTTTCGGAAGATTGCCCAGGCGTGCCGGGAAAGGGTTTACCGGGCCGCGCTTCGCGGCATCGAATGCGGAACTGTGCACACCTTCCAGGGCAAGGAAGCCGAAATCGCCTTCCTGGTGCTGGGAACGGCGCCGGGCCAATCTGGCAGCGGCGCCCGCAGTTGGGCGGCGAGCAAGCCGAACCTGCTGAACGTCGCGGTCACCCGTGCTAAGTGCCGTCTGTACGTGATAGGTGACGCCGCTCAGTGGAGCGGGCTCGATTACTTCCGCGAACTGGCGCGCGAGCTACCGCGGCGAAGGGTTGAGGAGCTGCGGAGCCGGCCGAGTTGCTGAGAGCGGGCTTGGCATTCGCGTCGATCTGGCGGCACAGCGTCGGGCTTGCGTTGCTGCGGGGGTGTGTGACGCGTCCCGAAGATCGATGGCCGTGAAACCGGCCGCGGCGGTATCCCGGCTCCCGGCGAACGGCAAATCTGTTTCCGCCGCGGATTGGGGATCGAGCGCGGACGCCCGGCAGGCTAGTCGATCGGCACCGGAGGAGCGGCTGCCGTTGACGGCGGAGCTGTGGGGTGTGCGGCCGCGGCGGGGCCATGGAGCACGGTGGCGCACGCGGCGGGGAGCTTGTCCGGGGAAGGCGGCGGCGGCGCGGAGAAAACCTTGGGGGAAAGGGCGGCGCGGCGAATGTCTTCCACCCAGCGATCCAGGTCAGCGTCACAGCCGTCGCCGGGCGGAATGGGTTTCTGGGGCTCGCACTGCGTGTCGCCGGCCGGACAAGCAAGTCGCACGTGGAAATGCTGGTCGTGGCCCCACCAGGGCCTTACCTTGCGCAGCCACGCACGCTCGGTTTCGCTGGCGCAAAGGGCGCGCTTGAGGATGGGGTTGATGAAGATGCGCTCCACTTCCGGCGCCAAGGCGGCGACTTTCAGGGCGTCCGCCTGTGGTCCGGACCACAGCGCGGGATCCGGCACGCCGGCGGCAGCGCGGATCATCGACGGAGGGGTCGTGTCCTCGATGTCCCGCGGCGAAAGCGCCTTGTGCGCAGGTTGCTGGCGGAACCATACGTCCACGTCCAGCCCCGACTGGTGGCTGCGGTGGCCGGAGGGCATGGGCCCGCCTCGCGGCTGGCCGAGATCGCCGATGAGCAGATTGCGGCCGCGGAGCGCCGTGTGGCGTGCGAGGTTGTGCACGAAGGCGATCAGGTCGGGGTGGCCGTAGTAGCGGTTGCGGCTCGGCCGCATCACCCGGTAACCCTCGCCAGTTAGCGGCAATGCTACCGCCCCGGCAATGCAGCCGGCGCCGTAGGATCCGATGACCCGGGCCGGGCCGAGGGTGGGTTGATCGGTCGAACTCCAACTGTTGCCGGCGAGGGCCGGCGCCGCGAATCCCGGCCCGGCTGCGGTGAACAAGACGGCGAGGGCGGCGAGGAATGGGGGGTAGGTCTTGCAGATGACCGGACCCTGCGGGGGGTGCGGCTGTTCAATGCCGCCGAGCTGGTCGCGCTCGACAGGGTTTTCGGGGGTGAGGCAAACTGCCACTGGATTTTCCCTTGTCTGAGATCAGATCGGAATTGCGGACGCCGCCGAGCACGCGCCGACGCCCTTTGAGCCATTGAGCGCCCCAGCCGCCGTCGCGGCGGCGAACCCGTCTCCCTGGTGGGGCAACTGGAAGGTCATGGTGCCACTGCGGCTGCTGATCGGTATCGTCATCTGGCTGGGTTTCCACTTCGACATTGATGATCGGGTGATCCCCGGTGGCGTGTTCGTCTTCGGACTGCTTTTGAATGCGTACGCCTGGATGCTGAGTATCGTCGCGATGGTGCCTATCATCGGTCCCTTGATCACCAAGGCGCTGTCGATCGGATTCATCTGGCTGCTCAACGCGATTGGATACCTGGTGGCGCTGATCGCTATCAAGCGGGGTTACTTGAAGGATGTGCTGACTTACCGGGGGTTGACGATTGCTCTGATCGTCGGGATCGTCATCGGCTACGTGTTGGGCCGGTTGTTCTGAAAGTGGGCCGCGACGCGGTGCCGAAGGGTGTGCTCATTCGTCCCGCTTGCCGTGGAAGTAGCTCAGTTGCCGTTTCGGGGCAAGATAGCGCGAGACGGGCGGGGAGAGATCTTCCGGGCGGAGGACAGCGTCGATCTTGACACCGGCGCTTGCCGTCAAGTCTACGATGATTGCTTCGGATCTCGGCGTGCCCGGATCGTAGAGCATGATCGAGGGCCGGAGCAGGTCGGATCGATCCACCGAGACGACTATGCCGATGTTGCCGTTGGAGAGTTGGACGATGGACCCCGGCGGATATACGCCGATCAGTCTGACCAAGTGCTGCAGAAGGTTCTGATCCCAGTGGCTTTGTTCGCGCTTGAATAGGGTGGCAAGGGCTTCGGCGGGGGTGGCGGCATCGTTGCGGTGGGGCGGATTGCACAGATTGTCGTAGCGATTGACCATGCCGACGATGCGAACGGCCGGAGAGAGTTGCTTGCCGGATAGCCCTTTGGGGTAACCCTTGCCGTCGATCGCCTCGTGATGCTGGCTGATGATACGCACGGATTCGGGA
>JBAWHH010000399.1:0-5132 GCA_049593715.1 Rhodocyclaceae bacterium | reverse complement strand
GGTTGTGGTTGAACACATCGGGCAACTGGGGCGCCAGCGTGTCGATGGCGATTTCCAGCCGGCCGCGGAAATCGGGGACGAGGATCTCGATGCGGATGTCCGGCGCTGCGGCGCGCACGGCGGCGATGCACTGGGTGAAGTGCCCCGCGCCGCCGTCCCGCAGATCGTCCCGGTCCACGCTGGTGATGACGACGTAACGCAGTTTCAGTGCGGCGACGGTGGCGGCAAGGTGGGCGGGCTCGGCTGGGTCGGGGGGCAGCGGTTTGCCGTGGGCCACGTCGCAAAACGGGCAGCGGCGCGTGCACACGTCGCCGAGGATCATGAAAGTGGCCGTGCCGTGGCCGAAACATTCGCCGATGTTGGGGCAGGCGGCTTCTTCGCAGACGGTATGCAGCGACTGCTCGCGCAGCAGGCGCTTGATTTCGCCGTAGCGACCGACGTCGGATCCTGCCTTGACGCGAATCCAGGCCGGCTTGCGCAGCGTCTCGGCCGACGCCACCACCTTGATGGGAATGCGCCGCGTCTTGTCGTGGCCTTTTTCTTTTGCCGGTTGGTCCATCCTTACTCCAGGCAGACGATGAGGTGTTGCAGCAGCCGGTCGGCGACTTCGTCGGGCGAATCCGTGACGCCCAGGTCGCGCAACTGCGTGACCTTCAGCCCACTATAGCCGCAGGGGTTGATGGCGGCAAAAGGCTCCAGATCCATGTCCACGTTCAGGCTCAGGCCGTGGTAGCTGCGGTTGGTGCGGATGCGCAGGCCGAGGGCGGCGATCTTGGCATCGTCCACATAGACGCCGGGCGCGCCGGGCCGGCGTTTGCCGGCGATGCCGTAGCCATGCAACAGGTCGACCATGGCCTGCTCGATGCGCTGCACCAGTTGGCGCACGGCGTAACGCCGCCGCGTCAAGTCCAGCATCAGGTAGGCCACCACCTGCCCGGGGCCGTGGTAAGTGATCTGGCCGCCACGATCGACTTTCACCACCGGCACGCCGATGTCGCGCAGCAGATGCTCCGGCTTGCCGGCCAGGCCCAGCGTGAATACCGGTGGGTGCTGCAGCAGCCAGATTTCGTCCGGGGTGCCGGCGCCGCGTTCGCTGGTGAAGTGCTGCATGGCGCTCCAGGTCGGCTCGTAGGCTACCTGTCCGAGCCGCCGCACCACGGCTTCGCTACGCGGTTGAGGCGGCAACGCGGTTTCCGCAGCGCTCACAGCACCATGAGGACGCGCGGGTCG
The DNA here is from genome assembly GCA_049593715.1 of Rhodocyclaceae bacterium. Taxonomy (GTDB): domain Bacteria; phylum Pseudomonadota; class Gammaproteobacteria; order Burkholderiales; family Rhodocyclaceae; genus JBAWHH01. Next base: position 3,902 of record JBAWHH010000399.1, on the reverse strand, counting down.
CCGCTCAGTTCGCGGTACAGGCCGTCCAGTTGTTCGCGGGACACGGCGTTGATAGTGCAGGTGATGCTGATGTAGGCGCCCTGGCTGCTGGCACGCAGTTCGGTGGCGGCGGCATCGTAGTCCGGCGCATGGCGCGTCACGATGTCGACGATCGCCTGGGAGAATTCGTCCGTCCGGCGGCCGACGATCTTGAGGGGGAATGCGCAGGGAAAGCTCAGCAGGCTTTCGGCGCGGTTCGGGTCAGGGTTCGCCACGATTCATAACAGTCTGTTTGTATTCCTGGAACCAGCCCAGCATCCGCTTGAAAACGGGGCCGGGCCGCCCGCTACCTACCGGTAGCCCATCCAGCGTGGTGACGGCCAGAACCTCCTTGGTCGAGGAGGTGAGCCATAGTTCGTCGGCACTGCGCACTTCCTCTTCGCGGATCGCACGCAGGTGATGTGCGAGGCCGCGCTGCTGCGCCAGCTCCAGTACCAGATCGCAGGTGATGCCGGCCAGCATCAGGTGGCTGCGGGGCGGAGCGTACATCACCCCGTCGCGCACCATGAAGACGTTGCTGGCGCTGCCTTCGGTGAGGAGACCGTCGCGGAAGAGGATGGTTTCCGCGCATCCATTCTCCACTGCCTGCTGGCGCAGCAGGCAGTTGGCGAGCAGGGACGTCGTTTTCAGATCGCAGCGCAGCCAGCGGAAGTCTGCGGCGGTGATGGCCGCGACGCCGTTCTCCCGCTGTTCCGGCGGGGGGAGGGAGCGCGGCTCGGTCATGATGAAGACCGTCGGCGCGACCCCCTCCGGAAAAGCGTGGTGACGTTTCGTGTCAGCGCCGCGGGTGACCTGCAGATAGACGGCTTGGTCGTCCGGTTCGTTGCGGGCGATCAGGGTTTCGATGATCCCCGTCCATGCCGCATCTGAGAGCGGATTGCGGATGCGCAGGCCGTCCAGCGTGGCCTGCAGCCGCCGCAGATGTTCCTTGAGGCGGAACGGAAAGCGCGAATAAACGGGGATGAACTCGTAGGCGCCGTCGCCGAAAAGGAAAGCGCGGTCCAGTACGGAGACGCGCGCTTCCTCCAGGGGCAGGAACTGGCCGTTGAGATAGATCATCCCGCCCTGGCCATCACTGGATCCAGAGCCGCATCGCGTCCCAGGTGCGGCCGGCGAATCCGGCGGCGGGCACCTCTTCCAGCGCGCCAACGGCGTATTCGCCCAGCGGTTTGTCGCCCAGGAAGAGCTTGAGTGTGCCGAGCTGGCTGCCCTGGGCGATGGGTGCCAGCAGCGGCTGGCGGCTGGTCAATTCGACTTTCAGGTTCGGCGCTTCGCCTTTGGGGATGGAGACCTGCAGATCCTCGGCGAAGCCGGCTTTGACGATGTTCTGTTTGCCTTTCCACACCCGCAGCTCCCGCACCGGGTCGCCTTTCTTGTACAGCACCACCGTGTCGTAGAACTGGAAGCCGTAGTTGAGCAGCTTCTGCGACTCCTGGGCCCGCACGCCTTCCGAGGCCGCGCCGAGCACCACCGACAGCAGGCGCCGCGGACCGCGCTTGGCGGAGGCGATGAGGCAATAGCCGGCGGCTTCCGTGTGGCCGGTCTTTACGCCGTCCACGGTCGGGTCGGTCCACAGCAGGCGATTGCGGTTGGGCTGGGAGATCTTGTTGTAGGTGTAGTTCTTCTTGGAGTAGATGGGGTAAAAGTCGGGGAAATCGCGTATCAGTATCCCGGCCAGCGTCGCCAGGTCGCGCGCCGTGGTGTAGTGCTGCGGATCGGCCAGCCCCGTCGCATTGACGAAGTGGGTGTTCTTGAGGCCCATGCGCTGCGCTTCGCGGTTCATCATCAGTGCGAAGCCTTCCTCCGAGCCGCCGATCGCTTCAGCCAGCGCCACGCAGGCGTCGTTGCCAGACTGGATGATCATGCCGTGCAGCAACTCGTCCACGGTGACGGGCTGCTTGAGGTCGATGAACATGCGCGAGCCGCTGGTTTTCCAGGCTTTTTCCGAAACGGGAATAACCTGGTTCAAGCTCAGGGTCTTCTGCCGCAGGGCCGCGAAGGTGAGATAGGCCGTCATCAGCTTGGTGAGGGACGCCGGCTCGATGCGGGTGTCGGGGCTCTCTGCCGCGAGTACCTGACCTGTATTCCAGTCAAGCAGCAGCCAGGCGCGCGCGGCGACGGCCGGCGGTTGGGGGGCGGGCTCGGCGTGGGCTGGCAACCCCAGCAGCAGCGCAAAAGCAATCAGGAGGAATCTCATCTTGGGCGCCGAAAAAAGTAAGGAATTATAAAGGACCCGATTGAAGGCCACGTCCGGCCCCGCTTTCAGGTTGAAACGCGCCAGAAAGCGGCGCCGGCCCGCTTTCAATGGGTCTGCCTTCCATCACCTAACGACGCTGGGCGGGAAGGAGTGGGGCCGGCCGGGCTTCAGTTTATTGATTGACGACGAAAGGCTTCAGGTCCAGGGCTTGGCGCACGCGATCGGCGGCGCGCGCCGCTTCCGCCGCCGAGGCATAGGGGCCGGCATGGAGGCGGAACACGTTGCCTTTCGGGCGGATCACCATCCGCTCCGCCAGCCAGTCGATCTGGCGCGAGAGGTGGTCCCGGAAACTTTCCGCGCTTTGGCGGCTGGAGAAGGCGGCGAGTTGCAGGAAGCGGCCGCCCGTTTCCGTAACCGTAGCCGGTGGCGGCCCTTCGCCAGCGGCGGCGATGATTTCCGCGATCGGATCGGATTGGTCCGCCTGGGGGAATGCCGCAGCCCCCGGTGCTGCGGACGCGACGAGTACCGGTGTGGGCCGATCGCCCAATCCGTTGCCTGCTGTTTTGGCCGCCGCAGCAGCGGAGGCCGGGATCACCCTGCGCGGTTGGTCGGGGCTGGCCTGGGCCAGCAGGGTTGCGCCGGGAGTGATGCTTTCCACTTCCACCAGCGCGCTGCCCCGGTTGGCGTAGCCGAGTTTGTAGGCTGCGGTGTACGAAAGGTCGATGACTCGATCGGAAAGGAACGGGCCGCGGTCATTGACGCGCACCACCACGGACTTGCCGCTGGCGACGTTGGTCACCCGTACATAACTGGGAATGGGCAGGGTGGGATGGGCCGCGGTCATCCCGTACATGTCGTAGACCTCGCCGGAGGACGTGTTCTGTCCATGGAATTTCCGGCCGTACCAACTGCCCATGCCCTGTTTCTTGTAGGTGGTGAGCGTCTTGTAGGGGACGTAATTGCGACCGAGCACGGCGTAGGGATTGTTGGCGTAGCGGTGCAGCGGCTCGGCGCGGGGCTGGGCGTCCGGAATCGCTTCCATGTTCGGCGGCGGATTGTCGCCGGGGCCGTCGTCGAGATAGAAGCCCCCGCCGCGCTTGCCAATCGGTGCAGTCCGGTCTGCCGGCGCTTTCGCCACCGGGTCGCGCTGCGGCGTTGGCGCCGGCTTTGTTGCCGGACTGCTGCAGGCGACGATGAGAGCGGGCACGCTGCACACCAGCAGAGCCGGGCGCAGCGCAGCGAAGATTCGATTGCGCATCAGGGGTCGTCTCACTTCAAGGGCTGCTGAGTGCGGACGCTCTCGGCGAGCGGCCGCGGGGCGCCTTTTGCCGGGATGTTACACGACAGCCCCGCGGACATTGCCGCGGGGCAGGGGAGATGCCGGGGCCTTCCCGCCGGGAAGGCGTCCCGGGTCAGATCACCTTCGAGTAGCGGGCGTGGGCGCGCTCGTAGCGCAGGTAGCGGTCGAAGGCCATGGCGATCACACGCACCAGCATGCGCCCGCGCGGCAGCACGGTAATGCGCTTGTCGTCGAGGGCGATGAGTTCTTCCTTCGCCATGGTCTGCAGATCCGCGAGGTCCGGCGCGAAGTAGCTGGCGAAGTCGATACCGTATTCCCGCTCAACTTTCGCGATGTCGATCTCGAAGTGGCACATCAGGGCCTGGA
>JBAWHH010000398.1:0-6378 GCA_049593715.1 Rhodocyclaceae bacterium | reverse complement strand
CTGCGCGGCAGCGGCGTCACCGCCGCGCAACTGGACAAGCTCGGCAAGATCGAATCGGCGGGCAAGCATCTGCTGGAAATCATCAATGCCGTGCTGGATATATCGAAAATCGAGGCGGGCAAATTCTCTCTCGCCGAAGAACCGATCCATGTGGAGGAACTGATCGACGACGTTTCCAGCATGGTGAGCAGCAAGGCGGCGGCCAAGCAGCTTGCGTTCATCGTGGAAAAGGAGGCGCTGCCTTGCCAGTTCCGTGGCGATCGCACCCGCCTGGAACAGGCGCTGCTGAACTACCTAAGCAATGCGGTCAAATTCACCGAATCCGGCCAGATTTCGCTGCGCGTCAGTGTCGGCGAGGAGCGTGCCCAGGATGCGCTGCTGCGCTTTGAAGTCAGGGATACGGGCCCCGGCATCAGTGCGGAGGCGCTTCCCCGGCTGTTCAGCCCATTCGAGCAGGCGGACAACTCGATCACTCGAAAATACGGCGGAACGGGATTGGGCCTCGCCATCACACGAAAGATTGCCCAGATCATGGGCGGAGACGCCGGTGTTTCGACTGAGCTAGGCAAAGGGAGCACCTTCTGGCTGACGGTTCGCCTGCGGAAAGCGGATCCGGCAACCGAAACGCGATTCGTGCGCGAACCTGCAACACCAGTAGCGGGGCTGCATCGCGCCAAAACGGCTGCCCGAATCCTTCTGGCTGAGGACGAACCCATCAACCGCGAGGTAACGCTGGCACTGCTGGAGCAGGCCGGCCTGACGGCCGACGTGGCGGAAGATGGCGCCCAGGCCCTGAAGCTTGCCGGGGAGAATCCCTACGCACTCATCCTCATGGACATGCAGATGCCCGTCATGGACGGCCTGGAAGCCACGCGCCGGATTCGAGAATTGAGCAGGACAAAACGCGTACCGATCCTGGCCATGACGGCGAACGCCTTTGCCGAGGACAGGGAAAGATGCCTTCAGGCGGGCATGGATGATTTCATTGCCAAGCCCGTCGACCCGGACGTTCTGTATTCCACGTTGGGGCGTTGGTTGAACGCCCCTGCCTGAGGAGTGATGATGGCGGCTTGTGGCGGGCTCCTGTCGCAATGGTCCCGCCGAATGGCAAAGCATAGACCCATCCCAACATCCCGGATGCAGAAACGGGCATGCACCCAGCGGCCGCCATCCCACCCTCCAACCATCATCTGTCCAACGTAAGTCTGCTACCGGTGGTGGATCCAACATCATCGTGCCGCGATACCGCGCGTAGGTCGGCAGGATCCGCGCCCTGTTCGGACGCGGGCCAGACGCAGAGCGAAGTCATTGGCGGTAATAGCCGCAATCCCCTCCAATCAACGCCGCACTTCCAAAATCAGGTTGAAAGCCGTCTCCGCCGCCCGCCGCAAACGGGTAAAACCGGCTTTGCGGACGACTTCGCCGAGGCGCTTTTCGCCGGCCTGGGCGCCGAGGACCAGGCTGCCGCCTTCCGAAATGGCGTGGGCGCAGCAGATGGTGGTGGAGGCGGCGTAGTAGAGCCGCGCGACGGGCGAGAGGTTGTTTTCCAGCCGGTCGTGGGCGAAGGACTCGACCAGCATCAGCGTGCCGTCGTCGGCCAGGGCATTCCTGGCGTGCCGAGCGGCGGCGATCGGGTCACCCATGTCGTGCAGGCAGTCGAAAAAGCAGACCAGGCCGTAGCCTTCACCAGGGTAGTCCACCGCCCGGGCCACCTCGAAGCTGACCCGCCCGGCGAGGCCGGCCTCGGCGGCGTTGCGCCGTGCCGCTTCGACGGAGGCGGGGTGGACGTCGAAGCCGCGGAAGCGGGATTGCGGAAAAGCTTGCGCCATCAGGATGGTGGAGTGGCCATGGCCGCAGCCCACGTCGGCCACGTCAATGCCGGCCTGGAGTTGTTCCACCACGCCGTCCAGCGCGGGCAGCCAGTGCGACAGCAGGCTGCCGCGGTAGGCATTGCGGTAGAACGCCGCCGCGCCGCAGTGCAGGCGGCCGTCGTGCTCGCCCCAGGCCACGCCTTTGCCGGTGCGGAAAGCCTCGATGGCTTTCGGCTCGTCGAACCACATCGACGCCGGCACGTTCCAGGCGTGGGGGATGTAGTAGGGGCTTTCTTCGTCGGCCAGCACCAGCGCCTGCTCGGCGGACAACTCGTAGGTGTCGCTCAGCGCGTGGTATTCGACGTAGCCGCCGGCGGCCTGGGCGTTGAGCCACTCGCGCACGTAGCGTTCCGCGCAGCCGGCGCGGGCGGCGAGTTCATGGGCGCTGATCGGCCCGGCCCCGGCCATGGCCTTGTAGAGGCCGAGCTTGCTGCCCAGGCTGACCATCACGCCGCCGTAAGCAGCGGATAGATCCCCCACGGCGTGCATGACGAAGGATTCGAGTTTGGATTGGTCGATCATCGGTGCGTTCATGATTCGGGTTCCTTTGCTGGAAAAGGAATAGGGAAGGATGGGCGGTTTCCGTGCGGGTCCGATGGAGACACCGGACCCGCACCGCGCATCCGCCGTCAGTCGGCCGTGGCGTGGTGATCCGCGCTCCCAGGGCCGCCGTGCCCGTGCGGGCGGGGGCCACGAACCGGTTCGAGAACGTCGGCCACCGCCTGGCCGACGCTGCGGCCCTGGCGAAACCCGTCCTGCACCGCGTGGCGGAAATGAATGCCGGCGAAGATGCGCGACAGGCCGTTCTCCCGCGCCGCCATCGAGAAGCCCTGGAATTGCCGCGTCACGCCCGGCAAGGTCAGGCTGGTGGTGCTGTACCGCACCCGGTCACCGAAAAGTTCGGCCAGCACTTCGGCTGCCGCCGCGCCGAGCACGGTATGGGTCGATGGATAGTCCGGCACCGGCGGCGTGGTCAGGAACGGCTGCCAGGTGGCATCCATCTCGGTGCGTGGATTGCCGTCCGTCGCCGCTTCGCGGATCGCCGTCTCCGGGCGCCAGAAGCGGAAGTGGTACTTGGTCTCGAAACCGGCGATAAAGCCATCGGCCATGGCGAAGTTGACCAGCGCGAAGGCCCGCGCCGCGGCCCAGGGATCCAGCGCTTTCTGCCTTACCACGGTGTTGGCGATGCGGTTCCAGCCGAGGGGCGAATCCTCGTACCAGAACTGGGCGATTTCCGCCTGCTCGGCGGTCCGCGTGGTGCTGTCGACGCGGCCGATCGCTTTCACCTGCGCCAGATCACGGGCGTAGCGTGCGCTGGAAAGCGCCAGCGGCCCGCGCAGGGCATGCTCTTCGAGAACGATGACGAACGGGCGCACACGCCCCCATCCCGGCTGCGCCGCGAAGTCGAAGGGCGGTGTGAACTGGTATTCCCCAGCGCCTGGCTGCGGCACGTAGGCCGGCTCCGCAGCAGTATCGTGCCCATCGCCCTGCCGCCGGGCGAGATTTGCCCGGGCCGCCGCGCGCCCCGCTGCGATGCCGGCGGCCTTGGCGGGCCCGTCCTGGATCGCCGCCAGAGTTTCCTGGTACGCCGCGTCGACATGGGCTTGCTGATCGGGCAGCAGTGTCGCCAGGACTTCCCGCGCCGCAGCGGCTACCGCCGCTTCCGGCGACGTACCCGCCGCCGCAGTCAGCCCGGGCGTATAAGGCTTGAAGCGGCGCTGGATGGCATTGAGCGCGTCGTGGATCGAGGCGTGGAAAATGGCGAGCGTGCGCGATTGCAGCATCGGGTTGGTGCCCTGGCTGGGGGCGAAAACTTCCAGGGCGAAGCTGTTCCAGTCCGCCACCGCATTGCCATGGGGGTAATGGGCCGCGACCGCCGTCTCGTCGTCCTGAGCGTGGAGGGGCGCCAACGGCGCCATCGCGGCGACCAGGGCGGCGGCGCGCAGCAGTCGCCCCATGCGGTTGCGAACGGTGGCCGGCTTGGCCTGGCGAACGAAAGTACGCTGGTCTGCATCTAATCCGATCAACATCGTGTCCATGATTTCGGTTCCTTTGGCGTGATGGGGGGCAGTCCGGACTGTGGGGACATCATCGCGCCGGGGTCACGATGGGGGCAGAGGCGAAATCACCCGGAATCGGTTCGTTCGTGCCAGATCGGCGGCTGGCCGGCCGATTGGGGGGAGCAAGGCGGCGCACAGCGAAACACGCGGCTGGCGGGATCGAAGGGCTCGACAGCGCGGCCGGGCTCACCAGCGTTAAGAGGGGGGATCGTGCCGATGGATAGACCACCCAACCAACCTGCACCGGCGCGCTACCACGTCAGCCTCGTGGCGCTGCCCGATGCGGTGGCGTCGACGCTGTTCGGCATCTACGACGTGATGAACGCTTTCGCCTTCGTCGGCCTGCCGGAAAGTGGTCCGCCGCCGTTCCAGGTGGATATCGTCGGCGAGGAAAGCGGCCCCCTCGGCCTGGCGAGCGGTCTGCCGGTGACCGTGCAGCGCGCAGCCAGCACTATCGAAACCAGCGACATCGTGATCGTGCCGTCCATCCTGCTGCCGCCGGACGGTTGGGCGAAGGGCCGCTATCCGCGCCTGGTGGAATGGCTGCGCCGCATGCACGAGCGCGGCGCCCTGCTCTGCTCCGCCTGCTCAGGCATTTTTCTCCTGGCCGAGACGGGCCGGTTCGACGGCGAAAGCGCCACCGTGCACTTCGCTTACGCCCAGCATTTCGCCGCCGCCTACCCCGCTGTCGCCGTCCACCCGGAGCGCGTGCTCGTCATCGCCGGGCCGCGGGAGGAACTGGTCAGTTCGGGCGCCTCGACCACCTGGCATGACATGGTGCTCTACCTCATCGCCCGCCACGTCGGCGCCACCGCCGCCCAGGAAGTGGCGCGCATGTTCGCCCTGCAATGGCATCAGGACGGGCTGACGCCCTACATCGTTTTCGAAGGCAAACGGGACCACGGCGACGCCGAAATCGAGGGGGCCCAACAGTGGTTGAGCCAGCACTTCTCCGTCGCCAACCCGGTGGAGGAGATGATCAAGCGCTCGAAACTCGCCGAGCGCACCTTCAAGCGCCGTTTCGCCGACGCCACCGGTCTGCCCCCCATCGTCTACGTGCAGCGCCTGCGCATCGAAGACGCCAAGCGCCGGCTGGAACGGACCGAAGCGTCCGTGGATGAGATCGGCTGGCGCGTCGGCTACGAAGACTCGGCCTTCTTTCGCCGCCTGTTCAAACGCCTCACGGGCCTCACCCCCGGCGCCTATCGCCGGCGCTTCCGCATCCCGGAGTTTGCTCGCCCGTAAACTCCGCGCCCCGACCCGAAGGAGTCTGCCCCCCATCGCCTGCGGTGGAACGCAGAAAGAGAGCAATGGGCCGAATGTTGATGGCGGGCCATGCCAGATCAATCCAATGAAAATAGGGGCACGCCCGGGGCACCGCGCAGGGAATCTCTCCGTGAGCCGCCCCGCTGTATTATCCTAGCCTGAACATGGCGGCGGACGGTGCTTGATGGCACCGCCAAAACGAACCGCAACGAACCCTGCGCAGACGCGCAACTCGGAAATTCTGGTGCGGACTGCCAGAATTCCAGCGCGGCGCAGGCTCGAAGAATTCGGTTTCTAGAAGCGGAGGCGAGAAAAATGACGAACTTTTCGACACAGGACGAAGGGGAACATCATTCGGCAACGTTGATCCGTTCGCATAGGATCACCCCGGAGAACTCCCCGGAAGACGTGCGGCACCTGGTGTTCCGGACTGCGGACCCGTCGTTCCAGTCCCAAAGCGGACAAAGCATCCGCGTCCTGGCGCCGGGCCAATACGGCAACAAATACCACACGCGCCTTTACACCATCGCCGACCCCGACCGGGAAAGCGAAGAGAGCACCGAGTTTTCCCTCTGCGTGCGGCGCTGCTTTTATCTGGACGACCACAGCGGCGAGCAGTACAAAGGCGTGGCCTCCAATTTCCTCTGCGACCTGAAGCCCGGCGACCGCATCGAATTCGCCGGCCCCTTCGGTATGGCGTTCCCGGTTCCGGCCAACAACAAGGCCGGCATTCTCATGGTCGGCATGGGCACGGGCATCGCCCCGTTCCGCGCCTTCATCCGGCACATTTACGAAAACCTGGGCGGCTGGAAAGGTAAGGTGCGGCTCTATTACGGCGCCCGCAGCGGCCTGGAAATGCTGTACATGAACGACGAGAACAACGATCTCGGCAGCTATTACGACCAAAAGACTTTCAAGGCCTTCCAGGCCGTCAGCCCGCGGCCCCATTTCGGTGAGCCCATCGCCCTCGACAAGGCGATCGAGCAGAACGCGGCAGAAACCTGGGCGATGATCAAGAGCCCCGACACCCACGTCTTCATCGCCGGCATGAAAACCATGCTCGAATCGGTGGAGAAAACCTTGGCCGGCCTCGCCGGCTCCGAAGAGGAATGGAACAAACGCAAAAACGAACTGATTTCCAGCGGTCGCTGGAACGAGATCCTCTACTGATCCCACCCGCG
>JBAWHH010000397.1:0-4240 GCA_049593715.1 Rhodocyclaceae bacterium | reverse complement strand
CAACCAGTTCGTTGATGGACTGGGCCATCTTGCCGTACACGCCGGGGAAGCTCTGGGCGGCGATCTGTTCGTCGATCATCCCCGCGTCGTGCTGTTTGGCCATTTCGGCCTGGGCGGCGGCGAAGCCGCGGAAGGTCTCGACCATCTTCTTCATGGCCGTCAACAGTTGGCCGGTTTCGTCTTGCGAGGTGACTTCGATGTCGCGGCTCAGATTGCCCGCGGCGACTTCTTCGGCGATGGACACGGCCTCCGCCATCGGCCGCATGACGAAGCGGCGGATGAAATAGATGACGGAACCGATCAGGGGGAGCGACAGCCCGAAGGCGATCAGGATGCTCTTCCACAGGAACGCCTTTGCCGCGGCGTTCACGTCATCCAGCGAAACCTTCATGCTCACCAGGCCGAGAGGGGTGCCGTTGGGGACGAGGTGGCAGCCCATGCAGTTCTTGCCCAGGTAGTCTTCGGAGGCGAGAGCCGGTTTGACGACGCGCAGAACCTGGCCCAATGCCGGATCAGTTTCCACGCGGACGATCTGCTGGCGGCTGGCGAAGGCAGCGATCTCATCGGCATCCAGCACGTGGGATTCTTTGGCGCTCTTGCCGAATTGCTGGTCGACGGCCTCGCCACGGATCACTTCCAGCTTCTTCACCGCCGGCAGTTGTTTGATCTGGTCGAGGAAAACCTCCCGCTGGCCGATGGTCCCGGTGATCATCATGCCGGTCAGCCCGGCCAGGGTCATTTCGTGGATGCTTTGCGCAAACCCCTCGGCCTGTTCGATGGCCGTATCGCGATTGACCTGGGCCTCCCAGGCGATCATGCCGCTCCAGGCAATGGCCAGCATCAGCCAGATGACGGCAGTGAGCCGAAGCCAGATCGGCATGGCGGAAAACCTATTCACGACGGAACCCCCGGTTGGATTGCTTGATTTCGAAACGACGTTCCTCTTCCATCGGAGGTCTACGGCGTGCCCGGCGTCGGCCTTGACCGGGTTGCGTGGTTTGTCTGCTCAGGTGATCAACTCAGGTGATCAAACTTGGCGGCCCGATAAGCAAATAAGCAAAGAATCGTTGGCGGGGTGGGTGGGGATTTCTAGACTCCGTTCCAGTTCATCGAAGGGAGTGATCATGAAATCCAAATGGCTGATGGCGGGGCTGATGGCGGCGGGGCTGGCCTTCGGGGCGGCCGGGACGGTCGCAGCAGCCGAAGTCAAGCTGCTCAACGTCTCCTACGACCCGACGCGGGAGCTGTACCAAGATTTCAACGCCGCCTTCGCCAAACACTGGAAAGCCCAGCGCGGCGACACCGTGAGCGTGAACCAGTCCCACGGCGGCTCGGGCAAACAGGCGCGCGCCATCATCGACGGGCTGGAAGCCGACGTCACCACCCTGGCGCTGGCCTACGACATCGACGCCATCGCCGACAAAGGCGTCATCGCCGCCGATTGGCAGAAGCGCCTGCCGCACAACGCCGCCCCCTACACCTCCACCATCGTTTTCCTGGTGCGCAAGGGTAATCCGAAGGGCATCAAGGACTGGAACGACCTGGTCAAGCCGGGGATTGCCATCATCACCCCCAATCCCAAAACCTCGGGCGGCGCGCGCTGGAACTACCTGGCCGCCTGGGCCTACGCCCTCAAGCAGCCCGGCGGCAGCGAAGCCACCGCCAAAGACTTCGTCGGCAAACTGTTCGGCAACGTCAAAGTGCTCGACTCCGGCGCCCGCGGCGCCACCACCACCTTCGTCGAGCGCGGCATCGGCGACGTGCTGCTGGCCTGGGAGAACGAAGCCTATCTGGCCATCAAGGAACTGGGCCCGGACAAATTCGAGATCGTCACCCCCTCGCTGTCGATCCTCGCCGAACCGCCGGTTTCGGTGGTGGACAAGGTGGCCGACAAGCGCGGCACGCGCAAAGTCGCCCAGGCTTACCTCGAATACCTGTACTCCGCCGAAGGCCAGGAAATCGCCGCCAAACACTACTACCGCCCGCGCGACGCCAAAGTGGCGGCCAAATACGCCAAGCAGTTCGGCAAGGTCAATCTGGTGACCATCGACGACACCTTCGGCGGCTGGCGCAACGCCCAGAAGACCCACTTCAGCGACGGCGGCCTGTTCGACCAGATCTATGCCCCAGGGGGCAAGCGCTGAGGGCGGGCCAGCCTGGGCAGCGAACGCTCGCGACGGCGCCGCTTTCCTCCCTCGCCCCCGGGGGGAGAGGGCCGGGGTGAGGGGGATAACAGCGATGCCGCAGGCCATACCCAATGCTGCCGCTGCCACCCTCTCCCCCACCCCTCCCCCAGCGAGGGGGAGGGGCTTGGCGCGCGGGACGGGTTGTCCCGTTGCGCTGGCCCACGTCCCTTATTCATTGGCGGCATTAGCAATGCGGGATTTCGTATTTCGGCACCCGCCAGCCCGCCCCTAGACTGGCGCGGTGCGCCGTGTCGGGCGGCACGTCCATCCGATCCGCCGCCCTTGCCTTCTTGCCCCTTTTTGCTGATCTGCTTCCCTGCCCTTCCCATGCCCACCGCGATTGTCCGTTTCAGCCCCCTGCCCGGCTTGCCGCTGGCGCTGGGCTACACCCTGGTGTATCTGAGCCTCATCGTGCTCATCCCCTTGAGCGCCGTGGGCACCAAGACCCTCACCCTGGGCTGGGACGCGTTCTGGGCGGCCATCAGCAATCCGCGGGTGGTGGCCTCCTATGAACTGAGCTTCGGCGCGTCGCTCCTGGCCGCCGCCATCAACGTCGTCTTCGGCCTGATCTTCGCCTGGGTGCTGGTGCGTTACCGTTTCCCCGGCAAGCGGCTGGTGGACGCCCTGGTGGATCTGCCCTTTGCGCTGCCCACCGCCGTGGCCGGCATCGCCCTGGCGACCATCTATTCGCCCAACGGTCCGATCGGCAGCCTGCTCCAGCCCTTCGGCATCGAAGTGGCCTACACGCCGAAAGGCGTGCTGCTGGCCCTGGTGTTCATCGGCCTGCCCTTCGTCGTGCGTACCGTGCAGCCGGTGCTGGCGGAGTTGGAACAGGAAGTGGAAGAAGCCGCCGCCGGGCTGGGCGCCTCCCGCGTGCAGACTTTCCGCCGCGTCATCCTGCCCCACCTCGCCCCGGCGCTGTTGACCGGTTTCGCCATGGCCTTTGCCCGGGCGGTGGGCGAATACGGTTCGGTGATCTTCATCGCCGGCAACGTGCCCATGGTCTCGGAGATCACCCCACTGATGATCATCACCAAGCTGGAGCAGTACGACTACGCCGGCGCCACCGCCGTGGCGAGCGTGATGTTGGTCATCTCTTTTGCCCTGCTGCTGGCCATCAACGGCCTGCAGGGCTGGACCCACCGCCGCGCGAGGGCCTGAAATGAGCGCCAGCATCGCTTTGCAGCAGATCCACGACCGCCGTTTCGACAGCCCCAGCACCCGCGAGCCGGCCTGGATCAAGGCCACCCTGATCAGCGTGGCGCTGAGTTTCTTCGCCCTGTTCCTGCTGCTGCCCCTGGCCAGCGTCTTCGCCCAGGCTTTGCGCAAAGGCTGGTTCGCCTACCTGAGCGCCCTGGTGGAGCCCGACGCCCTGGCGGCGGTCGAACTGACGCTGCTGGTGGCGGTGATTGCCGTGCCCCTGAATCTGGTGTTCGGTGTCGCCGCCGCTTGGGCGATTGCCAAGTTCGAGTTCTTCGGCAAGCGCCTGCTGGTCACCCTGATCGACCTGCCCTTCTCGGTCTCGCCAGTGGTCTCTGGGCTGATCTACGTGCTGCTCTTCGGCGCCGAGGGCTGGTTCGGCTCCTGGCTGGCCGAACACGACATCAAGATCATCTTCGCCGTGCCGGGCTTGGTGCTGGCCACCATTTTTGTCACTTTCCCCTTCGTCGCGCGGGAGTTGATTCCGCTGATGGAAGCCCAGGGCCAGGAAGAGGAGGAAGCGGCGGTGGTACTGGGCGCTTCGGGCTGGCAGGTGTTTTGGCACACCACGCTGCCCAACATCAAGTGGGGTCTGCTCTACGGGGTGATCCTGTGCAATGCGCGGGCGATGGGCGAATTCGGCGCCGTGTCGGTGGTCTCGGGCCACATCCGCGGCCAGACCAACACCATGCCGCTGCAGGTGGAGATCTTGTACAACGAATACAACTATGCCGCGGCCTTCGCCGTGGCCTCCTTGCTGGCGCTGCTGGCGCTGGTCACCCTGGGCCTGTAGGTGCTGGTGGAGCGGCGCGTCGGCCGCGCCGCCCACACCCTGTCGGAGAAAACGCCATGAG
>JBAWHH010000396.1:0-1668 GCA_049593715.1 Rhodocyclaceae bacterium | reverse complement strand
GATCTGGAATTCCATGAACTGCTGGAACCGGTCCGTGTGGCGCGCGGCGAGGACGTCCGCAAGGGGCACATCGAAGCGCGCCAATTCGTCCTCGGGGAGATAGATGCGGCCGCGGCGGGCATCTTCCCCGACGTCGCGGATGATATTGGTCAGTTGGAACGCGATGCCCAGGTCGTGGGCGTATTTCAGCGTGCGGCGATTGCGGTAGCCGAAAATCTCCGCTGCCATTAGTCCGACGGTACTCGCCACGCGATAGCAGTAGAGCTGCAGGGCCTTGAAGTCCGGGTAGCGCGTCTCGGTCAGGTCCATTTCCATGCCGTCGATGATTTCGTGGAAATGCTCGGCCGGCAGGTTGAATTCCTTCACGATCGGCGCCAGGGCGATCCCGACCGGGTGCTGGGGCGTGCCACTGAAGACGGCATCGACTTCACTGCGCCACCACGCCAGTTTGGTGCGCGCCAGCGCCGGCTCGGTGCATTCATCCACGACATCGTCCACCTCGCGGCAGAACGCGTACAAAGCGGTGATGGCGCGCCGGCGCGGTGGCGGCAGGAAGAGAAAGCTATAGTAGAAACTGGACCCGCTGGCAGCGGCCCGTTCCTGGCAATATTCGTTGGGGTCTGAGGGTGTCATTTCACGGCTGCGTGCCACATCATCAAGGGCCAATCGCGGGGTTCCAGGGTGGGACGCCGGTGAAAAATGTCGTACCCGACGCGTTCGATTTTCTCCAGAATGCGCAGGCCACCTGCCACGATCACGCGCAGTTCCAGACCGATGCGCCCGGGAAGGGCGCGTCCCAGAGGGGCGCCTTCGAGCATGAGTTCGCGTGAGCGGCGGACTTGAAAGTCCATCAACGCGCGCCACTTGGCGTCGCAGCGGCCAGTGGCGATCTGATCTTCTGTCACGCCGAAGCGGGACATTTCGTCCTGGGGCAGGTAAATACGATTTTTCTTCCAGTCGATGGCGGCGTCCTGCCAGAAGTTGATCAGTTGCAGCGCGGTGCAGATCGCATCGGAGTGGCGAAGATTGGTTTCGTCCACGGCGCGGTAGAGGTGCAGCAGCAAGCGGCCCACCGGATTGGCCGAACGGCGGCAGTAATCTTGCACTTCGGCGAAGTCGCGGTAGCGCGTCTTTGTGACATCCTGGCTGAAGGCATCCAGGAGGTCGTGGAAGGGCTGGAGCGGCAGGCCGTAGGTAGCAACTGTTTGCTTGAGCGCAACGAAAAGCGGCTGCGTCGGCATCTGACCAAGCGCAACGCGGTCCAGTTCGCTGCGAAATACGTCGAGTTCGGCGAGGCGTTGCCCAGGGGGGCTATGGCCTTCATCGGCAATGTCGTCCGCCGCGCGGGCGAAGCGGTAAATATCGACGACTGCAGGACGGAATTTCTCCGGGAGAAGCAGCGAGGCGACGGGAAAGTTTTCGTAGTGGTTGACGGCCATCGGCTTCGAACCCTCGCGCCGCCATTCTTTCTCGGGAAGAGGCGCCGCAGTAGGCGGCTGACAGTATAGAGGGGAATCGTTTAGAATGGTGCGGGCGCGAAGGTGGCGGAATTGGCAGACGCACTGGATTTAGGTTCCAGCGGGGAAACCCTTGAGGGTTCGACTCCCTTCCTTCGCACCACCCGCCTTCCCCATTTCCCCTCGTAATCGAAACAGAGGTCATCAAGGA
>JBAWHH010000395.1:0-1779 GCA_049593715.1 Rhodocyclaceae bacterium | reverse complement strand
GCTCGGACTATTGGGTAAGCCACCAAGAAACTGGCTGGGCGTTGCCGCTTTGCGTTTCCATCAGCCGGCCCCAGTCTGCAAACCGTGTCTGAAGATTCGCTCCAGCCTTCGTCCCCCGGGAGCAGGGTAGGTCGTACGTTGGCCGCCGCAAAGCCGCAGCACCTTGTAGGTACGTACGATGTGACGTACGCTGGCAGCTTCCAATGAGGAGACGCATCATGACCGTACTTACCGCGAGTGAAGCTCGCGCGAACCTCTATCGCCTAATCGATCAAGCGGCGGAGTCCCATGAGCCGATCCTCATCGCTGGCAAGCGTAGTTCCGCAGTGCTCATCTCCGAAGAGGACTGGAAGGCGATTCAGGAGACCATGTTCCTGTTATCGCTGCCTGGGATGAGGGAATCCATTCGCGCTGCGATGGCAGAACCCCTGGACACGAGCGCCAAGGAACTTGACTGGTGACTTGGACGATCGTGTATTCCAACCAAGCACTCAAGGATGCGAAGAAACTCAAGGCGGCTGGCCTCAAGTCCAAAGCCGAAGACTTGCTGAAGGTCCTTGCGAAGGATCCGCTGCAGAACCCGCCAACGTTAGAAAAGCTTGTAGGCGATTTGGCGGGCGCGTACTCACGAAGGATCAACATACACAATCGGCTCGTCTACGAGATTTTCCCCGAGGAGAAGGTCGTTCGCGTACTCCGGATGTGGACGCATTACGAGTGAAGCCGGCGAGAGGACAATTGAGCCCGGGGCCAAAGAGGGCAGAAGGGGCCCGCTCGGATTGGGGCCGGCAACGTGCTGTTCTCATCCAAGTCCCGCGGCAACAACCAGGGAGGCTGGACCGGATGAAATCTGCGCGGGGCTCTGGTTTGCCCCCTCCGGCATCCATGTTTGGACGTTCTGCGGCGTAGTTTCTGGCTTCCGGCATCTGATTTCGTAGCTTGTAAGCCATTCTGCCCAGCAGTACGGCGGGCTTTCGCCCGGCGCACCGTCTGCGGCGATGTTGCCGACACTAACGTCGATTCATTCGATGCGCTGCCGAGCATGCTGTGAGAAGTAGCGCAGCCGAAACAACTGCCACTGTGCTTCGGTCCCCTCGCGACAGAAGCCGTAGCGGAAGGTGTCGGGCAGCGCCGGCAGGTCGTAGCGCAGGTCGGTAAACCAGACGCAGGTCACGCCGCCGCCTTCCTGTTCGATGGCCGACAGGCTGGGATGCGTCGCGAAGCGCCGGAAAGCGGCGAAGCGCTCGTCGGCCCACAGCGTCTCCGCGATGGGCTTCAACTCGGGATCGGGTCCGAAGCGATGGCGCACCTTCCACTCTAAAGCCGTCGGCGGGCGGAACGCCGCAGCGATGTCGTGCAGCGGCCGCAGCGCCTGCCAGGCCGGAACCAGCGGCCGACGGCCGGCCAGATTCACATGCGCCTGGAGGTGCTGCGCCTCGCTGCTGGCGATGAGCTTCCAGTTGAACGGCGAGAATGGCTGCGGGAACGCCGCCCATTGCGCAGCAGCCGGCACGGCGGTGCGCGCGAGGTCGAGCGCCTGTTGCTGCAGCCCGGCCTGCAAGGTCACGTAGCCGGCCAGCACCAGCAATCCCGCAAACGCCGGCCAGCGGCGCCCGCGCCAGAGGCTGGCGGCCAGTGCGGCAGCCACTATGGCGGTGAACAGCGGATCGATGACGAAGGTGGTGCCCAGGCTCGCCCGCCAGCGCGACAGCGGATACAGCACCATCGTGCCGTAGGCGGTAATCACGTCGGCGGCAATGTGCGAGGCGAGGCCGAGGC
>JBAWHH010000394.1:0-7279 GCA_049593715.1 Rhodocyclaceae bacterium | reverse complement strand
AAATACAGTTCCGGCGCCACCGCAAGGTAGCCGAGTTTCGCCAGCCGCCGGCAGACGTCCTTGATGTGCTCATGAACGCCAAAAATCTCCTGCACGACCAGCACGGTGGGGAACGGCCCGCCGCCGGCTGGCCGTGCCTGGTAGGCCGGCAGTTTGCCGCCGGGCACAGGTATCTCCACCATTCCGGCCGCCAGACCCTGGGCGTCGGTGACGATCATGGTCTGGGCACAGACCGGCTGCACTGCCGCGGCGAAACCGGCGGCCACCACCGTAGCAACGAATTCGCGGCGGGTGAATGCTCCTCGCGGAGCGAGGCTGTCGAACTCCGGGCTGGTATCGGGCATCGTCTTGTCTCCTCGGGTAGCGGTTGGGTGTCATTGCAGCATTCTTTGAATGATGGCGCCGTACCGCGCCGCAGAGTCCGATTCCAATTCTTCCGCGATGTTCCCGAGCCAACCTCGGCAGGTACAGCACTCCGCCCGCTGGGCGAGCAGGTTGATCCCAGCGAATCGCCAGGTTTCTCTCCGACATCTGGCACAAGGGCGATGGCTCCTGGCTGCGCCGACGGCATCCCAACACGCAATTTCGACACTGCGCACAGATCTCGCAGTTCTGTCTCAACTTCTGCTCCTGCCAGGTCGTGAGGTAACGGGCCAAATCGAGGCGCAAGAATCCCCAATCTGTGGAGAGTCGTTCATGATTACTCGCACCAAACCCGCCACCGTTTCCATTCTCCTGGCCGCATTGCTGTCCGGCCCGCTCGCCGCCCAGGCCGACGTGTCGCCCAAGCAGGTACTGGACAAGGTCTATGGCAATTACGATAAGAAACACGGCTGCTGGATCGCCGTGGATACTGAAAACGACCAGCGCTACTGCATGAAGCTCGACCGCAGCGACAAGGTGTCGGCCGAGAATGGCCAGCGCCTGTATGTTCTCGTGGCCGGGGACGCCGTCGACGAACGGGGGGAGCCCAATGGTTCCCACGCATCGGCGGGCATGGTCGGCGCGTTCGTCGTCGAACAGCGCGGCAACGCGGCCGAAATCGTATCGGGCGACGCGAAAATCCTGGCTGGCGCCAGCGGATCGGGACCGACGAAGTGGAAATTCGTCAAGTTGGGTCCAGCGGACTACTGGGGCTGGCTGAATTCGGCCGGAGACTGCCATCAGGGCTATTGTGGCAGCCGGTACGTGATATTGGCCCCGTACGGCAAGAAGATCCGCGACCTGGCCGGCATCGTCGAGTCTTACAGCGACGCTGGTGCCTGCGGTGACAAGCGCTGTGAGAGGAAGAGTTCCTCCCTGGAAACCAAGCTTGAAATCGACGCGACGCGGATTGACGAGAAGGTCTTCCCTTTGCTGGTTACCGTGAGCGGCCAGGACAAGGGCAAGCGACTGGCGCCAAAAACCTGGACAGTTCCCTTCGATGCCGCGAAATGGAACTATGCCCAGCCGGCGAACTGGCCGCTACGGGACCGCGAGTTCTAGTTTCTTTGCGCAGGACTGCTGCCGGATCGCTACGCGGTCCGGCTAGTGCCTGGTTCCCGAGGCACTTCCCGAACCGCCGTCGGACGTGAAATCGCCGCTGTGCAGATTGGCACGCCGGATCGCCGGATCGTGGCGGGGCCGGCGCGGGCCCGATGGCTGGGTCATCAGGGTGATGAACTCGTCGCGGCTTTTGCCGGCGATGCGCCGGTTGTGGTCCCGCTCCGAGCCGATGCACGAAACACGCCGCCCGTTGAACGCATGCCCGGGATACACCAGCGTCTCGTCTGCGAGCGTCAGCAGGCGGCGGGTGAGGCTGTCGTAGAGGATGCCCGCGTTGCTGTCCGGCAGATCGACGCGGCTGCAGTCATCGATCCACAAGGCGTCTCCGGTAAAGACCCGATCCCGCCACGCATAGCACAGGCAGCCGGCCGTGTGGCCCGGCGTGGCCATCACGCTCAAGTGCTCGCTGCCGAAAGCCAGGTGGCAGCCGTCGCTCGCGAGCATATCGGCACCCATGGCACCGCTGGCGGAGCCCACCACGACCTTCGCTCCGGTGCGGGCGCGCAGCAGCGCCGCGGCGGAAAGGTGATCCTCGTGGACGTGCGTGTCCGCCACCAGAGTCAGTTGGGCGCCAAGCTCTTCCAGCAACGCGAGATAGAGCATGGCTTCCTCCCGTACCGGGTCGATCAGGGCCGCTTCGCCGTTGCTGGGCTCGACCAGCAGATAGGTACAAGTGTGCAGGGGGGTGTCAAAGATCTGCCGGAAATGGACCATGGGGTTGGCTGGAGGAGAGGGGGCGCATTGAGAGGAGAGAAAAAGGAGGCCGGCGCCCGGCAAAGTCTGATTGCGCATCCCGGTCGGCTCGGACCGTGTGGAGGGAGGGACACGGTCCGGGGGGTGCCGGTGGCCGGGTCTGCGCAATCCCGACGCCGGAGGAGGGGGTTACTTCCCGCGGCATCAGTTGGGTCGGAGGAGACGACGAATACCTCGTCCGACGCCGGCTTCCTGACCACTCCTAATACAAGAGCCGTGCCAGATTTGTGCTCAGCACCATAAGTAGCGCCATGTGACTGATTCATGGGCTCAAGGCCGACGTTTCCGCCTTGAAGCGATTTGTCCCATTGTTTCGCCGGTGTGTCAATAATGGCAGTTGGCGCTAGAATCGACTGCCAATCTCGGAACAAAATGACCTTAACGCCATGGGCACCTCGTTGCGGATTCTCCCCGAGCTGATCTCCTTCCTTGATTGTTCGCCGGACGCAAGTCTCGTACTGGACGCCGAGTATCGAATCGTTGCCGCCAACCGCGCCTTCTACCGGGATTTCGGCCACGAGGGGCCGATCCGCGGGCGGCGATGCTACGAGGTCTCCCATCATTTCACGGTACCCTGTGATCGGGCGGGGGAATCCTGCCCGCTGGAAATGTGCCGTGAATCGGGCGATCCCCAGCGCGCGCTTCATTCCCACCACACGCCCCGCGGCCAACTGTTGGCTGAAGTCGAGATCGTGCCGGTGCGGGACGAACGCGGCCAGGTCGCGTTCTTCGTCGAAACGCTGCACATGCTGCGCCGCGGCAGCGCCAATGCCGGATCGTCCGGCCTGGTGGGGCGCTCTCCAGCCTTTACCCGCATGCTGGAGCGGCTGACTCGCGTTGCTCCGTCCGAGGCCACCGTGCTCCTCCTGGGCGAAACCGGCACGGGCAAGGAACTGGCCGCGCGCCTGGTGCACGAGACCAGCCGCCGCTCGGCGGGCCCTTTCGTGGCCGTGGACTGTTCCGGCCTCACCGAGACCCTGTTCGAGAGCGAACTGTTCGGTTACGAGCGCGGCGCCTTCACCGGCGCGAACTTTCGCAAGACCGGCCTCGTGGAAGCCGCAAGCGGCGGCACCCTGTTCCTGGACGAACTGGGCGACATGCCTCTGGCGCTGCAGGTGAAACTCCTGCGGCTGCTGGAGACGGGAACCTATCGCCGCGTCGGCGGCGTCGATACCCTGCGTGCCGACTTCCGCCTCGTCTGCGCCACCCACCGGGACCTGCGCCAGATGGTCACGGTGGAGACTTTCCGGCGCGACTTGTACCACCGCATCAACGTCTTTCCGGTGCGAATTCCCTCACTGGCGGAACGGGCCGACGACATTCCGATGCTGGCCGAGGAGCTGCTCGAACGCGTCTCCGGCGGGCGGAAAATGGTTTTCTCCCAATCCGCCATGGCACTGCTGATGACCCAAACCTACGAAGGCAACATCCGGGAACTGCGCAATCTGGTCGAGCGGGCGAGCCTGATGGCGGACGGCAAAGAAATCACGGTGGAACATCTGGCCGACCCATTGTCAGTCGATCTGCAGGCAGCGAGTTTGGCTCCGGAGACGGATATCGTCAGCCTGCAAGAAGCCGAGCGCCGCTACCTGCGCTGGGTCGCCGCCCGCCACGAGGGCGACCGCAAATCTCTGGCAGAGCGGCTCGGCATCAGCGAGCGAACCTTGTTCCGCAAACTGGGCGAAGCAGGAGTGGCGGGGCGTTAGGCGCTCTCCAGGGCAAAGAGGTAGGCACAGCCGCCAGCCGTAGCAGGGTTTGGCGTCTCTGGACGGACTGCCACCCAAACTCACGACGACAAGCGCAACGGCACGACGGCGTTGTTTGCCGCCCTCAACGCGCTCGATGGCCAGGTCATCGGCCAGCGCCAGCAGCGGCACACCCACGCCGAGTGGCTGAAGTTCCTGAAGGCGATCGACCGTCAAACGCCCAAGCACAAGACACTGCATCTGATCGCCGACAACTACGCCACCCACAAGCATCCGGCCGTGCAGCAGTGGCTCGACAAGCATCCGCGCATCGTCATGCACTTCACGCCCACCTCGGCCTCCTGGCTGAACATGGTCGAACGCTTCTTCCGTGACATCACCACCGAGCGCATCCGCCGCGGCGCCTTTCCCAGCGTGCGCGAGCTGGTTGCCGCCATCGACGAATATATTGCTCACCACAACACCGAGCCCAAACCTTTCATCTGGACCAAAAGCGCTCGCGCCATCCTGCAGAAGTTAATTCGCGCCAACAACCGATAGAGTTCCAAACAGAATGCAGCACTGCACTGGCGCCCCGCTCCCGATTCGGGTGCTAACCTCCCGAGGCCATCACACCGAGGCGCCGTTGATGAAGGGCGCCGCTCACATCGCGCCAACGGCCACTGAAGAGGACCGTTTCTGCGTCGTACCGCCAGGTTTTGCGGGGCTTCTCGCGGCGGCCGGCAAAGCGGCTGAAATGCGCGCAGGAGAAGAAACGACAGCCGATTTTGGGCGCACTGCTTGTGCCCGAGGCAGGAATTGTTTGCTCAGGTCCTGCGCCAGATGCATGGCGGTCTTCTTGATCCCCTCGTCGAAGGACTCCACCACCAAGACGGGCTGGGCCATCAGATCCGCAAAACTGGGGAAGGCATACCGTTTGTCGGACTGGATGTATCCGTCGCCGGTGCTGTCCGCTTCTGCCCCGTAGGCATACCAAGCCTCCAACAGCGGCTCCTTGCCGCGTGGCTTGGCCAGCACGATGGACGTATTTACCATCGGCAAGTAGTTCGCACTGAGCCGTCCTGAGTACATCCCAAAGCTGTCTATCTGGACGTCCAGGACCACTTCATCGTCCGGGAATCCCTCCAAATTCAGCACGTTATCCTTGTCGCGCCTGACCTGGTCCTGATTCGCCATTCGGACGGGGAATCCTCGCGCCTTGAGTTCCTGCTGGACTGCCTGGGTAAGCCTCTCGCCAATCTGCCCGCGATAGGCCCCATGTTTGGCATCGAATTCCGCGCTCTTGGTCTTGTCCATGATCGTGTTCGCAATGCCCGTCCACACGAAACCCACCACCGGGATGCCGCGGTTATCGGTGAACAGCTTCTTTGGCGATTCCACGGGCACCAAAGTAATGGTGCCGAGGGATTGCCGCGGAGCCGCTACCTCCTCGGGCGGTTCGGCTTTGTTGCGCGCGCAGGCGCCCAGCAGCCCACAGAGCGCCAGCATTGCCAACAGGGAATATCTCTTCATGAATCGTTGCTCCAGTCACGGGAAGTCGATTTGCATGCATCCTGCTCAGAACGCACGCAAGGGCGGCAATGATAAAGGCAAATTGCTGCAAGGGGCTTTGGGCTCCCTACCAGGCGCTCGGCCTCCCCGCACCCATTGGACCCGAACATCACTTTGTTCTTGCCTCGGCGACGATCTCCGGCGGGTACCGGCTATATTCCGGGCGACAGCCTTGGCGCCGCCTCCGGCGCTCGATTTTCCCGAATCGAGTAGCTCCGCTCGTCTGGATCAGACTCCCGAGCACACTCTCCGCCGCCCCGCCCAGGGCGCCGACGGCGCAATCCTTGTCGCGCCCTGCGGCGGCGGCACAGCCCAGCCGGCATGGGCGAGTGTTAGCAGCGCCACGTTCTTGTTCGGCCCGCTGCCCCACTGGCTGCCGATGGCCCCGGCGCCCATCGCCGCCAGATCGCCGACGAGACTGTCGCGCAGCGCCTCGCCGAAGCTGCCGCCCTGGATCGCCGTGGACACCCCGGCGGACAACAGAGACCGGACAACAGGGGATGGACCACGGTAATCAGAATTAAACTGTGGTCTGAAAATCATCTAGCCGGCCTCCCACCGCGGTGAGGCGGTGGGGTTAAAGTGAGTTTGCGAACTTGCTTAACCACAGGAGGCCGGAGATGAAATATAGCGGAATCGACCTGCACTCGAACAACAGCGTGGTGAGCGTGACGGACGAGGAAGATCGAGTCGTGGCGCAGAAGCGATTGCCCAACGACCTGGGGAAAATTCTGGGTCTGCTTGAACCCTGGCGAAAAGAGATCGCTGGGGTCGTGGTCGAATCGACGTTCAACTGGTACTGGCTGGTCGATGGTCTGCAAGCGGCGGGCTTCAGGGTGCATCTGGCCAATACCGTCGCCATCAAGAAATACGCAGGGCTCAAGCACAGCGGCGAAGAAGCGGATGCCCGTTACCTTGCCCACCTGCTGCGGCTGGGAATATTGCCGACGGGTACCATTCTGCCGCCGGCGCAGCGGGCGGTGCGCGATCTGGCCAGAAAGCGCATGCAACTGGTGCGTAGCCGGACCACCCATATCCTTGCCGTCGAGAACATCACCGCGCGCCAAAACGGTAGCCGGATCAGCAGCAATCAGGTCAAACGCCTGACGGCGGAGACCATCGAGCAGATGGCCCTGCCCGACGATGTGGCACTTGCCATCAAAGCCAACGTGGCGGTCATCACCACGCGTTCCGCTCAGATCGACCTACTTGAAAAGCGTCTGCAGGAAAGAATTGGGGAGCGAGCGGAGTATGGACTGCTCACCAGCATACCGGGCATCGGTCGCGTGCTGGCGAGCACGATCCTGCTGGAAACCGGACCGATCGAGCGCTTTGCCGCCGCCGGCAACTTCGCGTCCTACGCGCGCTGCGTCGACAGCGCACACACCAGCAACGGCAAAAAGAAGGGGGAAGGCAACACCAAGAACGGCAACAAGTACCTGGCCTGGGCCTTCATCGAAGCGGCCAACTTCGCGCTGCGCTACTGCGCCGAGGCGAAACGGTTCTACGAACGGAAGAAGGCGCGAACGAACAACGTGGTAGCGATCAAGGCGCTGGCGCACAAGCTGGCGCGGGCTTGCTTCCACATTCTGAAGGAGCGCAAACCGTTTGACGTGACGCGCTGCTTCGCCTGAGTTTCGACGGCACCGGCGAGCCAGAACAGGGGACTGGAATGCAAGCCAACGAGTCTGAATTGGGCGCCGGAGGCCGTCACCGATTTGCAG
>JBAWHH010000393.1:0-4534 GCA_049593715.1 Rhodocyclaceae bacterium | reverse complement strand
CGAGGGTATCGACTTCGCGGCCGGTGTCGGTGTGCCGATCGTCGCTGCCGCAGCGGGCATGGTGGTGACCGCAGAGTACAGCCCTTCCTACGGCAACATGGTGGAAATCGACCATGGCGAAGGCCTGACCACCCGTTATGGCCATGCGTCCAGGCTTCTTGTTGGTGCCGGCGCCCTGGTGAAACGCGGCCAGAAGATCGCCGAAGTGGGTTCCACGGGCCGTTCTACTGGCCCCCATCTGCATTTCGAAGTGCGCATGAATGGGGTCGCAGAGGATCCCAGCCGATTCCTTCGGGCTGCCGGGGACGGCACCGCGCTCGCGGCCCTCACCAAGTAACCCGCGCCGCAACGCCCCGGCCGGCGCCTGTCGGGCCGGGGTGGCCGTGCTAAACTTCCGCCTTTTTGTGGCCTGACCGCCACATCCTCCAGCATGATCTCGGGCCTATTCAAGAAGATATTCGGCAGTCGCAACGACCGGCTGGTACGCCAGTACGCACACAAAGTTCGCGCCATCAATGCCTTCGAGAAGGCGATCAGCGCGCTCACCGACGAACAGTTGCGGGGAAAAACCGCCGAGTTCCGTCAGCAGCTTGCAGACGGAACCGCCAGCCTGGAGGACATTCTGCCGGAAGCTTTCGCCGTGGTGCGAGAGGCGAGCGTGCGTACGTTGGGCATGCGCCACTTCGACGTGCAGATGATCGGCGGCATGGTGCTCAACGATGGCAAGATTGCCGAAATGCGCACTGGGGAAGGAAAAACCCTGGTGGCCACGCTGCCGGCCTATCTGAATTCCCTTGCCGGGCAGGGCGTGCATGTGGTGACGGTCAACGATTACCTCGCCAGCCGTGACGCCGAGTGGATGGGGCGGCTCTACCAGTTCCTCGGCTTGACCGTAGGCGTGAATCTGTCGCAGATGGGCCACGACGAGAAGCAGGTGGCCTACGCGGCGGACGTCACATACGGCACCAACAACGAGTTCGGCTTCGACTACCTGCGCGACAACATGGTCTATTCACCCGGTGAACGGGTGCAGCGTCCATTGTCCTTCGCCATCGTCGACGAGGTGGATTCCATCCTCATCGACGAGGCGCGTACCCCGCTGATCATCTCCGGGCAGGCCGAGGATCACACCGATCTCTACCGGAAACTGGATGCTGTCGCGCCGCTGCTCACGCGCATGCAGGCGGAGGAGGGGGAGGGGGACTACTGGGTCGACGAAAAAGGCCACCAGGTGTTGCTGTCCGAGGCTGGTCACGAGCACGCCGAAGAGATTCTCGCGCGGCACGGCCTGCTGAAAGAAGGGCGCAGCCTCTACGAGCCCGCGAGCATCCTGCTGATTCATCACCTGTACGCCGCCTTGCGCGCCCATACCCTGTACCTCCGCGACCAGCAGTACGTGGTGCAGAACGGCGAAATCATCATCGTCGACGAATTCACCGGGCGCCTGATGCCCGGACGCCGGTGGTCGGAAGGCTTGCACCAGGCGGTGGAAGCCAAGGAAGGCGTGGCGATCCAGAACGAAAACCAGACGCTGGCGACCATCACCTTCCAAAACTTCTTCCGCATGTACACCAAGCTGGCGGGCATGACCGGCACGGCGGACACGGAAGCCTACGAATTCCATCAGATCTACGGCCTGGAGACGGTGGTCATCCCCACCAACAAGCCGATGATCCGCGATGACCGCCACGACCAGGTTTTCCGCACGGCGAAGGAGAAGCACGAGGCTGTCCTGTTGGCGATCCGCGATTGCCACAAGCGAGGGCAGCCGGTGCTGGTGGGTACCACCTCCATCGAAAATTCGGAGCTGTTGTCGAGCCTGCTGGAGAAGGAGAAACTCCCGCACCAAGTGCTCAACGCCAAGCAACACGATAGGGAGGCGTTGGTTGTGGCCCAGGCGGGCCGTCCCGGCGTCATCACCATTGCCACCAACATGGCCGGGCGCGGAACCGATATCGTGCTCGGCGGCAACGTCGAGAAGCAGATCGAGGCGCTACGGGCTGACGTTTCACTGACGCCGGAGGTGGTCGCTGCGCGCACCGAGGCGCTGCGCAGCGGGTGGCAACAGTTGCACGAAGAGGTGGTGGCGGCCGGTGGGCTCCACATCCTGGGCACCGAACGCCATGAATCCCGCCGTATCGACAACCAGTTGCGGGGGCGTTCTGGCCGTCAGGGTGACCCGGGCTCGTCGCGCTTCTATCTGTCGCTCGACGATTCGCTGATGCGCATCTTCGCTGGTGAACGGCTCAATACCATCATGGTCCGTCTGCGCCTCCCGGAAGGCGAGGCGATCGAGCATCCGATGGTATCTCGCTCCCTCGAATCGGCTCAGCGCAAGGTCGAACAGCGCAACTTCGACATCCGCAAACAATTGCTGGAGTACGACGACGTCGCCAACGACCAGCGTCGGGTGATCTACCAGCAGCGCAACGAACTGCTCGAAACCGAAGACATCTCGGAAACCATCACCGCCATGCGCCAGGGTGTCTTGCACGATGTCTTCCGCACCTACGTGCCGGCCGATACGGTCGAGGAGCAATGGGATGTCCCGGCGCTGGAAAAGGCGCTCGCCGCCGAATTCCAGCTCGAAGTGCCGTTGAGTGAGTGGCTGAAATCGGAGTCCAATCTCGATGACGACGATTTGCTTCGTCGGCTGATCGAGACTGCGGATCGCGCCTACGAGGCGAAGATCGAACTGGTCGGCGCAGCCTCATTCCACCAGTTCGAGCGCAACGTAATGTTGCACAGCCTGGATACCCATTGGCGCGAGCATCTGGCGGCGCTCGACCACCTGCGCCGGGGCATCCACCTGCGCGGCTATGCCCAGAAGAACCCGAAGCAGGAATACAAGCGCGAGGCGTTCGAGCTTTTCGAGGGCCTGCTGCAGATCGTCCGCCAGGAAGTGACGCGGCTGCTCATGACGGTACACATCCGCTCGCCGGAGGAAGTCCAGGAGACCGAACCGCGCCCCGACGTGGAGAACGTGCGTTACCACCACGCCGACTACGACGAAGCGCTTGCCAGCGACGCCGCCGAGAAGCAGGAGAAGCCTTTCGTTCGCTCGGGGGACAAGGTTGGCCGCAACGATGCGTGCCCCTGCGGCAGCGGCAAGAAATACAAGCACTGCCACGGCAAGCTGAGCTGATTGGTGACCCTATCCGGCGGACGGGGCGCTTGCCGGCCTCGTCCGCCGTTGTACGCATACGGTAGGAATTTCCCATGCCCGTGAACTACGCGACTCCTGCGCCCGAGGTTCTTTTCCCCGTTGCGGGGGTCCGCCTTGGCGTCACCGAAGCCAACATTCGCAAACCCAACCGGCGCGATCTTCTGCTCGTGGAAATTGTGGAAGGCGCGCGTGTCGCCGGGGTCTTCACCGCCAATCGCTTCTGCGCCGCGCCGGTGACGGTGTGCCGGCAACATTTGACCGGCGCGGCGATCCGTGCGCTCGTGGTGAATACCGGTATCGCCAACGCCGGCACCGGCGAACCGGGTCTGGCGGCCGCCCGAGCCACTTGCGAGGCAGTCGCTCAAATTTTGGGCTGCCGGCCCGAGCAGGTGCTGCCGTTTTCCACCGGCGTGATCATGGAGCCGCTGCCTGTCGACCGGCTGAAGGCGGGGTTGCCCGGCTGCCAAGCCGACCTGCAGCCGGACAACTGGTTTGCCGCCGCCCACGCCATCATGACCACCGATACGGTGGCGAAGGCGGCATCGCGCCAAGCCGTCATCGGCGGCCGTACCGTCACCATCACCGGCATTGCCAAAGGCGCGGGCATGATTCGCCCCAACATGGCCACCATGCTGGGCTTCATTGCCACCGATGCCGCCATCTCCCAGGCGGCGCTGGAAGCGCTGGTGCGCGCGGCGGCGAACGACAGCTTCAACTGCATCACGGTGGATGGCGATACCTCCACCAACGATTCGTTCGTCGTGGTCGCCACCGGCAAGGCCGGCAACGCCGAAATCGACAACATTGGCGCGGCGGATTTTGCGTCGTTGCGGGAAGCGGTGACCGCCGTGGCCGCCGAACTGGCTCAGGCCATCGTGCGCGACGGCGAAGGCGCGACCAAGTACATCAGCGTCGTGGTGGAGAGCGGCCGCGATGTCGCCGAATGCAAGGCGGTCGGTTACGCCATCGCCCATTCACCTCTGGTGAAGACCGCCTTCTTCGCTTCCGATCCCAATCTCGGCCGAATTCTCGGCGCGATCGGCAATGCAGGTATTGCGGATCTGGATGTGGAGCGGCTGCGCCTGTGGCTGGACGATGTTCTGGTGGCCAGCGGCGGCGGGCGCGACACCAGTTATCGGGAGGAGGACGGGGCCCGGGTGATGAAGCAGGCCGAAATTACGGTGCGTGTTGATCTCGGCCGCGGTGCAGCCGCCGCGACCGTGTGGACCTGCGATTTTTCCTACGACTACGTCAAGATCAACGCGGACTACCGGAGCTAGGCGGGCGCCGTAAGGCGCCCGCGAGCCTGCTTCGGGCAGGCTTTGCTGTTACTGCATCCGGGTGTCCAGGCCTGATTCCGCCATCTCG
>JBAWHH010000392.1:0-1861 GCA_049593715.1 Rhodocyclaceae bacterium | reverse complement strand
GGCCACCGTGTCGTGCAGCTCCGGCAGCGGCGATCCGGTGGACTATCACAGCAAGATCCGTCACCTGCGCGACCAGGGGCAAATTAGCCAGCGGGACATCATTCGCCGCCTGGCCGAAATGCAGTACGAGCGCAACGACACGGATTTCCACCGCGGCACGTTCCGCGTGCGCGGGGAGGTGATCGACGTGTTTCCCGCCGAGCATGCGGAGAAAGCATTGCGCATCGAACTGTTCGACGACGTGGTGGACAGCCTGCGCCTGTTCGACCCGCTGACGGGGCATGTCGAACAGCGGCTCGGCCGCTTCACGGTGTATCCGTCCAGCCACTACGTCACGCCGCGGGAAACGACGCTGAGGGCCATGGAAGCCATCAAGCTGGAACTGGCCGCGCGCATCGAACACTTCCAGACGACGGGCAAGCTGGTGGAGGCGCAGCGCATCGAGCAGCGCACCCGCTTCGACCTGGAAATGCTTCATGAACTGGGATTCTGCAAAGGCATCGAGAACTACTCGCGCCATTTGTCCGGCCGCCTGCCGGGGGAGCCGCCGCCGACCCTGATCGACTACCTGCCGTCGTCCGCGCTGATGTTCATCGACGAATCCCACGTCAGCATTCCCCAGGTGGGCGGCATGTACAAGGGCGACCGCTCGCGCAAGGAGAATCTGGTGGGCTACGGATTCCGCCTGCCCTCGGCCCTGGACAACCGGCCGCTGCGTTTCGACGAATTCGAGCGCCTGATGCCCCAGACCGTTTTCGTCTCGGCGACGCCGGCCGACTACGAGCAGACCCACCAGGGCCAGGTGGTGGAGCAGGTGGTCCGCCCGACCGGTTTGATCGACCCCGCCATCGATGTACGCCCGGCGTCGACGCAGGTGGACGACCTGCTGGGCGAAATCAAACTGCGCGTAGCCAAGAATGAACGGGTGCTGGTCACCACGCTGACCAAACGCCTTTCCGAAGACCTGACCGAATACCTGGGGGAGAACGGCGTCCGGGTGCGCTACCTCCACTCGGACATCGATACGGTGGAGCGGGTGGAGATCATCCGCGACCTGCGGCTGGGGGAGTTCGACGTCCTGGTGGGCATCAACCTGCTGCGCGAGGGCCTGGACATTCCCGAAGTGTCCCTGGTGGCAATTCTCGATGCGGACAAGGAGGGTTTCCTGCGCTCCACCCGCTCGCTGATCCAGACCATCGGCCGCGCGGCGCGGCATATCCACGGGACGGCCATCCTCTACGCTGATCGCGTCACCGATTCGATGAAAAAGGCCATCGGCGAAACCGCGCGGCGGCGCGACAAGCAACTGACGTTCAACGCCGATCACGGCATCACGCCAAAATCCGTCTCCAAACGCATCAAGGACATCATCGACGGCATCTACGATGCGGCCAATGATGGCGCGGCGCTCCACGCCGCCCAGGAACGCGCCCGCTACGACACCCTGAGCGCCAAAGAGCTGGCGCGGGAAATCAAGCGCCTGGAAAAGGAAATGCAGGAGGCCGCCCGCAACCTGGAATTCGAACGCGCCGCCACCGCCCGGGACGAGCTTTTCCGCCTGCGCGGCCAGGCGTTCGGCGCGGATGGGCATGATGGCTTGACCAAGGCTTAAACCGGCGCTGCAGTGTTTCGAAGCATTCGGCAAGCGCCGGAGACAGCCATGTCCGCAACGAGCCGGACGGGGGGCATTTGACGAACGTCATTGACGCATTGCGCTCGCGTGCAATCCAATGTTGCCATCGGCGGTGGGGCGGGGGCGTCCGGTCGCCGCGGCAGCAGAGCCGGCGCGTAGGTCCAAGAGCCGTTGCCGCGGACAGATCCCCGCGAGCAATCTATCCTGAGTAAGAGCGAGGTTCCAGGC
>JBAWHH010000391.1:0-3472 GCA_049593715.1 Rhodocyclaceae bacterium | reverse complement strand
GCCCGCATCGAGCCCGATTCCACGCTCGTCCTGACGCGGGACGCCGTCCTGCGCCTACCCGGGACGAGCAAAGTGCGGGCCGAGTTGCCGGCAGGCACCCGCCTAACCCGCACAGCGTCGCTGCGCGTGCGCGCCCAGGGCAAGACCCACGAGGTGGAACTTTGGGGCGGCATCCGTGCCGATTCATCGGGCAACGGCGGGTTCGGCGAAAGTGTGGCCGTGCTGGCCGTATTTCCGGAGGGAGAAAGCGCCCCCAGCGACGTGGCCGAGGTGCAGACCGACCGCGAGACCTATCTGCGCGACAAGCTTGTCTCGCTGGGCGGAGACGACGCCTTCGAAATCGTCAACGCCCATCTCAATGCCGGCGAGGATCACAACCAGATCAGCCTGTTCCACTTACGCCAGGGCCGTCTGCGCCGCATCGGCGAGATCAACATCGGCGCGCAGCGCGGCAGCAATTGCCAGGACGCGTTCCGGCAACGGATCCACTGGGTGGTCGAACCGAAGCCAGGCGCGCTGCCGACGATCGTCGCAGACGTGGAAACCATCCATGCGCCGATGGAAATCGTGAAAGAGGATTGCCCTGACCGGAAACACAGGCAGTCGTCGAGCCACGCCCGGACGACGTACCGGTGGGACAAGGCCAGAGACCGCTACGTCAAGGCAACGCGAGCGGCCCCCCGGGAACACTGACTCGCCCAAGGAAGACGCGGAGGCGCACGCAACGAAAGAACCCGCCTGCCGCAAAATTCAGCGCCACCCAAAGGGCCTTTCTCGACGGGGAAATCCGGCGAAAACCAACCAAGTTACCCACAGAATCTGTGGATGAATATTTTGATCGATTTCTGACCGTGGCAAACGTCACCGGCCGCTAGAATCGGTATTGAGGCCTCAAAAACCCGGACGTTAAGTGAGAGTCTGCTTACCGGTAGGCCTTTACGTCTCCGGGCAGCCACCAACCAGAACACCAAGCCCACCAGATACGAACCCGTGGTCACAACTTTGCCCCAACAAATTTGACTGTTTCCCTTCCCGTCAAAAGGAGAACATCGTGCCCACATTGCCCACCGAAACCATTGGAAGCATTCCGCGAACTGCAGCGCTGATGGAGGCCCAGCGCCGTTTCGATGCCGGGGAAATCGACAGCGCCGCCCTGGAAGCGTTCTACGACGAGGCGGTGCGGGCAACCATCCGCGAACTCGAAGCAACCGGCTCGCCGATCATCACGGACGGCGAGCAACGCAAGACGCACAGTTTCGCCACCTACTGCGTCGAGGGGCAGCCAAACTTCGCGGCAGACGGCTTGTCTATTCCATTTCAGGATGGGCACATCCGCCAACTGCCCCGCCTCACCGCCGGCCCTTTCCGCTTTGCCCGCTACGCCTACGACAGCCTGGCATCGGCCCGCCGCCATAGTCGCCTGCCGATGAAGCAGGCCATCATTTCCGCCTCGGCGATGAGCCTGTTTTATCCGCCTCAGGGGATCCCGGACTATTCCCGGGATGCGTTCATCGGCGACCTCCTCGACGAGCAGGAAAAAGAAATCCGCGGCTGTTTCGCCGCTGGCGCCGAGAAGGTGCAGATCGATTTCACCGAGGGACGCCTGTCCATCAAGCTGGATCCCACGGGCAGCATCCTCAACAGCTTCATAGAGTTGAACAATCTGGTGCTGTCCCGCTTCGGTCCCGAGGAACGGGCGCGCATCGGCATCCACACCTGTCCGGGTGCCGATGCCGACTCCACCCACAGCGCCGACGTCGACTACGCGGAGCTGCTTCCCAGTCTGTTCGAACTCGAAGCGGGCAGTTTCTACATCGCCATGGCGGCGGAAAAGGACCGCGAGCGGGCATTGAAAATCGTGGCGCGCTATCTCAAGCCCCATCAGCGGGCATTCATCGGCGTGATCGACGTCAATTCGCCGCATATCGAGACTCCGGACGAGGTATGTGCAAGAGTCCTCGAAGCCGCACAGCACATTCCGCTGGCTCAGTTGGGCACGGCGGACGACTGCGGCTTTTCGCCCTTCTGCGATGACGTTTCCACGCGGCGGGAAACGGCATTCGCCAAGATCAGGGCCCGCGTACAGGGCACCGCCATGGCATCACGGCATTTGGGCTTGAGCTAAGAAGTCGAGGGAAAGTGATGGTGGAAGTCGGCGCGTTTGCGCACAGTGTGTCCCTGTTCGATGAAGCGGGCCGTCTCGTCGATTGGAACTCGGGTTTCGCCCAGGAGTTTGCCGACGCGCAGACGCTGCTCGCGCGCGGCGCCAACGCCGCCGCGATTCGCGCCGCCTGCCTCGTGCCCGAAAGGGCGCTGGACTTGTCCTGGGTGCCGACCGGCGTGGTTCCCCCGGCTTTTCACTACATCAACAACCGTCGAACCGTCGAGGTCACCCAGGAGCGAAGCCTGAACGGCTCGATACTGCGCCTGGCCCGGGCTGCCGGAACTGCCCCCCCGGTGCACGAAGGCATGGCCCATCAGCCGACCGAATTGCTTCGATCGAGCGCCCTGCAGATGTCCGCCTCCATCCTCAGGCGCCGCGCCGAGGAGGAACAGGTGCTGCGCACCACCCAGGCGGAAACCGAGTCACAACGCGATGCGCTGGAAGCGAAAGTCACCGAGCGAACACTGGCTCTATCCATTGCGAAGGAGGCCGCCGAAGCCGCCAACCGCGCAAAGAGCACCTTCCTCGCCAACATGAGCCATGAACTGCGCACGCCGATGAACACCATCATCGGCCTGACCTACCTGCTCAACCGCAAGAATCGCGACCGCGACCAGCTCGACAAGCTGGCGAAAATCGGCAGCGCCGCGAAACACCTTCTTCATCTTCTCAACGACATCCTGGATCTCTCCAAGATCGAGGCAGAACGGCTAACCCTCGAAGAGGCGCCGTTCACGGTGGGAACTCTCGCAAACCAGGTTCGCAACATCAACGGGGAGGGAGCGATCGCCAAGGGCCTTCGGCTGAACATCGAGGTCGAACCGCGCCTCGTCGAACTGCCCTTGCTCGGCGATTCCCTGCGGCTGCAGCAGGTTCTCACCAATCTGATCAGCAACGCCACCAAATTCACCCAGCGGGGTGAAGTGACGCTCCTGGCCCGCATCCTGGAAGAAACCGGGCCCCAACTGCGGATCGGCTTCGAAGTGCGCGATACCGGCATCGGCATCGAGCGGGAAGCGCTGTCGCGCATATTCACCCCTTTCGAACAGGGTGACGGCTCCACCACGCGCAAGTACGGCGGCAGCGGTCTCGGCCTGGCCATCACCAAACGCCTGATCGAAATGATGGGCGGCAATATCGCAGTGGACAGCGAGCCGGACCGGGGCAGCACGTTCCGATTTTCTGCCGTGGTGGGCCGGGACCTGGGATTCGAGCAGCAGCCGTCGTTCAGCCCCCAGACGTTGCCCCTGGATGCGGATTCGCCGGCTCAGGCTGCCGCTTTCGCCGGCGCGCGCGTCCTGGTGGTGG
>JBAWHH010000390.1:0-1678 GCA_049593715.1 Rhodocyclaceae bacterium | reverse complement strand
TCACCACCCACGACGAACTGTTCCGCGACGCGGCGTTCCCCGAAGTCGCCGGCAGCGCCGCCACCAAGGAAGTGGCGCGCTATCGCCAGGCGCTGCGGGTGGGCTTCGACGCCGTGCGCAACAGCGGCCTGCTGACAAGCAACCACATCCTGCAAATCCAGGCGGAACTCGAAAAGAACCGCGCCGGTTTCCGCAAGCTGCCCGGCACCGCGCTCAGGGGGTACGGCGGCCGAACCATCTATACCCCACCGCAGAATCCGGACGACATCCTTGCGCTGATGGCCGATCTCGAACGCTTCATCAACGACGACAGCCTGTTCGACGCCGATCCGCTGATCCGGATAGCGCTCATCCACCACCAGTTCGAGAGCATCCACCCCTTTTACGACGGCAATGGCCGCACCGGCCGTATCATCAACGTGCTCTATCTCGTCAAGCAGGGCCTGCTGGACATTCCGGTGCTCTACCTCTCCCGCCACATCGTGCGCACCAAGGCCGACTACTATCGCCTGCTGCAGGACGTGCGAGAACGCAATGCCTGGGAAGACTGGGTACGCTACATGCTGGCGGCCGTCGAGCACACGGCCGCCGACAGCATCGCCACCATCCAGGCGATCAAGGCGCTGCTCATGGACTACAAGCACCGCATCCGCGCCGGGCATCGCTTCTACAGCCAGGACCTGATCAACAACCTGTTTGCCCACCCCTACACCAAGATCGAGTTCATCGAGCACGACTTGAAGGTCTCGCGTCTGACCGCCACCAAGTATCTGGACGGGCTGGTGGCCGGCGGCTTCCTCGCCAAGCGGAAGATCGGCCGCAGCAACTACTACATCAACCTGCCGCTCTACGGCATCCTCACCGGCGAACTCCCGCCGGCCGAGCGGGAATAGGGCCATGGCCAGACAACCCACCGCGAAGAGCGTCGAAACCCTCACCCACGACCGGCCGTCCCAAGGACAAGAATTTCTGGCCGATGCGGTCTGGCAGGGACATTCACCTGACTGCTCATCGCGGCCAATCGGCTGCTGCAGGGGGATTGGAGGCACAGGCATCGCCGGTTCATTCGCCATCGGCGCTGAGGGATGGGCCGCCCGACTCGCGCGAACGGACGACGAGGCATGCCAAGCGGGCAGGCAGCGCCTGAGCGGGTAAGCTTCGAAGGACATGGTCCGCGCCGCAGATTAAATTTCAAACGCTGAGGCGGCCGATGGTGCCGACAGGCGACAACCACGAACCAAGTCCGCCAAGGGAGGGCGCATTGCAATCATCAAGCGCATCATCAGAAATCGACCCAAGCCGTCTTTTGGCCGACTACCGGCGCGTGCGCCGCATTTCGGAGCAGTTGTGCGAGCCGCTGGCGGTGGAGGACTACATGCTCCAGACCGTGGTCGAGACCAGCCCGCCGCGCTGGCATCTGGCCCATGTGTCGTGGTTCTTCGAGACCTTCCTGCTGCGGCCTTTCCTGGCCGGCTACCGTGTTTTCCATCCCCGCTTCGAGTACCTGTTCAACAGCTACTACGAGCAGACCGGCAGCGGTTTTTGGCCGCGGCCCCAGCGCGGCCTGCTGTCACGCCCCACCGTCGCCGAGATCTACGGCTACCGCCGGCACGTCGATGACGGCATCGAGCGCCTGATCGGGGCGTGCGCGGCCGCCGACTGGCCCGCCGTCGCGAGC
>JBAWHH010000389.1:0-16103 GCA_049593715.1 Rhodocyclaceae bacterium | reverse complement strand
CCGCGCGCTTCGACGTCGCTTCCCTGCTGCACCGGGAAGTGGCGCGGCGCATGGCGGAGCGCCTCGACTACGTGCGCCTGCAACCTGTCCGCGTGGTGGATCTCGGCTGTGGGACGGGGGCGGATCTGCCGCTGCTGGCGCGGCGCTACCCGGCGGCGCGGATTTTCGGCAGCGATTTTTCTCCGGCAATGCTGGCGCGGGCGCGCCGGCCCGCCTCCTGGTTGCGGCGTTTCCTGCCACATGGGCTGAACAGGGAACCGTCGTTGGTGGCAGCCGATGCCCGGGCCATACCCTTGGCGGCGCGGAGTGTCGATCTGGTCTGGTCCAATCAGGTGCTGCACTGGCTGGCGGATCCGTTGCCGCTATTCCAGGAAGTGCAGCGTGTGCTTCGGGCAGAAGGACTGTTCATGTTCTCGGCCCTGGGGCCGGATACGCTCAAAGAGCTGCGCCGGGCGTGCGCAGCAGCCGACGCGGCGCCTCACGTCCATGGTTTCATCGACATGCATGACCTTGGCGACATGCTCGTGGCCAGCGGATTCGCCGAGCCGGTCATGGACATGGAAACCCTGACCCTGACTTACGATTCCTTCGGCGGTCTGCTGCGCGACCTACGGGACACCGGCGCAACGAACGTCCGGGCCGATCGCCGCCGCGGGCTGACCGGCCGCGGGTTTCTGCGGCGGGCGGAAGACGCTTATGAAACTTTCCGCCGCGATGGCAAGCTACCGGCCACGTTCGAGATCGTCTACGGTCATGCGTGGAAAGGGCAACCCCGAACCACGGCAGACGGCCTCCCCATCATCGATTTGCCGCCCCGTCGCCGTCCCCGAGCCTGAAGGGCTGTCTGGTCCGTCGCATCGCTTTCCAATAGTTTCCGGCCGGAACCTCAAGCCGGTTCGTCCGGTCGACGTAAGACAGACCAGGACAGGCCAAGGAGGGTTATGTCATGGACGCGATCGGGGTTTTCGTCTTGCTGGCGCTGGTGTTTCCCATCTGGATGGTGTTGCGCGAGACGCGCGAGCAGGCGAGCGGACGGTACTGGCAGCGAGTGGGCGTCGTGGTCCGCAATCTGCGCGGCCTGGACAGAACCGACGAAGTCATCGGCCGCTACATGAACTCCGACATCTACCGCAGTATCGTTTTCCAGGGTATTCAGTACGAGTTTGACCGGGTTGCACCGCCCGCCTACAAGCGCGCGCTGCGCGGCCGGGAACTGTATCTGGAGCCCGGTCTGGTCTATGTGAACCGCTGAAGTGTGTCCGCCCGCGTCACTTTCGGCGCGGGTCGAAACGGATCACCCTCGCCACTGGCGCCGTTTGCATCCTTCCTGCGTTGATCTGCCGGCGCCTTTCCTGTTCCCGCCAAAACGCCCGCACACCTAGAAGCAGTGCCAAGATAAGCCCGTAGACCAACGGCCCTGTCACGTCCTTTTTCACCAGCCACCAGTAGTGAAAGACGCCCAGCACGGCGATGGGATAAACCATGCGGTGCAGGTTTTGCCAACGGCGGCCACCCAGCCGCCGCACCATGGCGTTGGTGGACGTGGCCGCCAGCGGGATGAGCAGTACAAAGGCGCTGAAGCCAACGGTGATGTAAGGCCGTTTGACGATATCCAACACCATGGATCGCCAGTCGAAGAACTGGTCCAGCACCAGCCAGTTGAGCAGGTGCAAGCTGGCGTAAAAGAAGGCGAATAAGCCCACCATGCGGCGCAGCCGGATGAGCCAATGCCAGCCGGTCAGGCGGCGCAGCGGCGTGACGGCCAGCGTCAGCAGGAGGAAGTTGAGCGTCCAGGTACCCAGGTAACGCTGGCTGAACTCGATGGGATTCGCGCCCAGATCGTCCTGCCAGCCGCGCAGCCCCAGGTACATCAGGGGGATCAGGCTGAGGGCGAAGAGGGCAAATTTGATGCGGCTGATCTGCTGCGGTGTCGGGATGGCGGCGTTCATCGGATTGGGACGGGAGGGATCAATAGGCGACGCGCAGATCCATGCCGGCATAAAGGTGGGCCACCTGGTCCGCGTAGCCGTTGAAGGGCAGGGAGTCGCGGCGGAAAAATTCGCCGATGCGCCGCTCCCTGGCCTGACTCCAGCGCGGATGACTGACTGCGGGGTTTACGTTGGCGTAGAAACCGTATTCGTCCGGCTGGGCCTTGTT
This sequence comes from Rhodocyclaceae bacterium, assembly GCA_049593715.1. Taxonomy (GTDB): domain Bacteria; phylum Pseudomonadota; class Gammaproteobacteria; order Burkholderiales; family Rhodocyclaceae; genus JBAWHH01. The sequence goes on along the minus strand of JBAWHH010000389.1, from coordinate 13,946 downwards.
CCACGTCGTTTCCGGCCGGGCTTCGGTGAAGCGCAGGCGCACCAATGACTTGGCGCTTTTGAAGCCGTATTTCCACGGCACCACGAGACGCAGGGGGGCGCCGTTCTGGTTGGGCAGTTCCTCGCCGTACAGCCCGACTGCGATCAGCGTCAGCGGGTGCAGCGCTTCATCCAGGCGCAGTGCTTCGCGATAGGGCCAGTCCAGGACAGGGCGGCGCACCATGGGCATGGTTTCCGCGTCCGCCAGTGTGGTGAATTCGACGAACTTGGCGCTGCCAAGCGGTTCGACCAGGCGGATCAGTTTCTCCAGCGGAAATCCCACCCAGGGGATCACCATCGACCAGGTCTCCACGCAACGCAGCCGATATACCCTTTCCTCCAGGGGCATCTGTTTCAGAATGTCTTCGATGTCCAGGGTACGCGGCTTGGCCACCAGTCCATCGATCTGCACCGTCCACGGCCGCGTTTTCATACGCGGGGCGTTTTCGGCCGGATCGGTCTTTTCGAAGCCGAATTCCGTGTAGTTGTTGTACCGGGTGATGTCGCGCAGGGAATTCGGGTTTTCGTGGGTGCTGTAGGGACTCTTCGGCAGGCTGTCGTAACGCGGAGCGGCGTGACCTGGGTTTGTGCCCAGGCCAAGCAGCGCTCCTCCGGCAACCGCAGCCGCGTTCGCCAGAAACTGGCGCCGCAGGGCAAAAACGTCGCGGGGGGTGATTTCCGAAGGAACGGTGTTTGTCGGGCGCCGAATCAGCATGGGATCTCCGTGGGCTGCCTGCGGGGTTGGCTGGGGCGGGTTCCGGGTAACCGTCGTCCGCCCGCGCCGTCGTCGGACAGCGGTTCCCCGCCGCGGTTCAGGGATCGACCGGACGGAGAATCTGGTTGCCCCTGCCGAGATGAGCCGATCCGCGACGGACGCTTCTCCTGCGCGCACTGCGCGGGGCGATGCTGCGCTCAGTTTTGGGCTGGCGAGTGCGCGATAATCCTCTGCGAGGGACCACGTATCGTGCGTCGGCTGGCCGGCGCCTTTTCAGGAGCGAGAAAGAAGTGAAATACCCGATCATCGCTTTCGCCTTGTGCGCCACCACAATGGCGGCCGCCAACGCTGCGCCGCAGAATGCGGCGTTCCTGGCCACCCGTAATGGGTGTACCACCTGTCACGCCGTCAGCACCAAGGTGATCGGTCCGCCATTCCGGGAGAGTGCCGCGAAATACAAAGGCAAGCCCGACGCGGAAGCGGCTTTGATCGCCAAACTCTCCGCCGGCAAAGTGCATCCCGAGGTCAAGGCCAAGGGCGAAGACCTCAAGACACTGATTCAGTGGATTTTGGCGATGTAGCTGCTATTCACTGGGCAGGGTGCTCCCGGCGGTCGTGTTCGGCCGCCAGGAGCACCAACATGCCGCTTCGCCGCCAGTGGCTGGGTTCGCACCAGCGGGGCAATCCTATTCCAGCGGTGCTACGTGAGCTACGCCCCTGTGGCAGTCGATGCAGGTGGCGTCGGGCCTTTCGAGTTTCTGGTGCGCGGGCTGTGCCGTCGGCTTCTGCTTGGCGATCACCTCGTTGCTGAAGACATGGCACTGCCGGCAGTGCGCCGAGTCGTTGTCCCGGTATTCCTCCCAAACGGACCGGGCTAGGCGCAGCCGCTCCTGCTCGAACTGCTCGTCGGTCTTGATCACGCCCCGCACTTCCTGGACTACGTCGCGCAGGGCGCTCCTGGCCTTGTAGAAGAACACCGCCGGGTAGTCGTGGGGGATGTGGCAGTCCTGGCAATCGGCGCGGACACCGCGAGAGTTGGTGCCGTGCAAGCTGGCCTCATGCTCCTTGGCGACGCGGCCCATGGAATGACAGGCGCTGCCGCAGTATGTGTTGTCCTGGGTCCAGCGCACCATGTCCTGCGTGGCAATTACGGCGCCGATCCCCATTAGGAACGCAACGAGCAGCAGGAGCGGCACCGACCAGATCGCTCCGTTGACCAGCTTCTTTGCGTTGGCGTCGGGTGTTCGGGTTTGGTCTTGGTCGTCGGCCATGTTTGCTCCTTGCTATGGGCCAATTGCTGGTCGGGTGTGCCGGCCATGCCCGAGGATTGGTGCGCGAGGGGATGGGGCAACGCTAAGGCGACGCCGCTTCGCAGCGCTTGACGCAGGTCAAAGGGGTCTCGCTCCAATTGGAGGGGGACTTCTAACGGCGAGAACGATTTAACCTAGAAATCTCAGTGGGACGTGCCCGAGCGCGGTCGCTGACTCTGGGCGAAGTGGCCTGGCTCCGGTGTCGCCGTTGGTGAATCGGGAGAGTGTGAATTTCTCCCGCAGCGACGTTCCCGCATTTCCGGAAAGGGCTTCCAATTGGCGGTCGGCGGCGTCCGGCAATGGGGCGACGCTTCCCGGTCCGCCGTGCGGCTTCCGCGCGTTTGGGGACTCCCGCGCAGGCAAAAGAAAAACCGCCCGCGGTTGCCCGGGGCGGTTTTTCGAAGGGCCGCGGCCGTTATGCCGCGATGTACATCGGTGTTAGCGGCGTGGCACGGCCATGAAATGTTCGGTTACCTGGGCCAGTACCGTATGGACCAGATTCAAGCGCAGGCCGTCCAGATCGCCGCGTGCCTCATGCTGGAAACACCCCCGCTCGGTGGGCTGCGCAACCGCCTTGGCGCCATACGGGTGGGCTGCCTGGACATCACGCAGGTGCTGCGCCGCCAAATCGGTGGCGCGGGAAAGGAGTGCTGCTTCCAAGTCATTGACTTGTGCGGGCCTGATCATTATTAAACCTCCAATGCCGATGGTGAGAGCAGCTTGGAACCAGCCAACCTGCGGCTGGATTACGGCCGCCTGCGATATTTATGGTTTGTAAATGAACTTAGATTGCGGTGATAGAAACCATGCCGCCTCGCACACGCGCAGTTGGGCGTCGGCCAGGCGTTCAAAAATCTTCTCCATAAAGCGGTTCTCGCGAGATTGTTTCGCTTAGCGCCAGCCGTGCTTCGGTCATCGGCATTGCGCAGGAAAGACGCGTCTCACTCGTGGCCATCGTGCGCACCTCTTCGCACCGGGGTTTGGCCTACAATCCGAGAGTACGACTCGGTATCGGGGCCAGAGGATCCTCCATAACGTCTGGGCTCCGCTTGATTTTGGTCAACTTCTCTTCGCTCGCTGATCTCCCTCTTTTTGCCCCCTTGGCACCGATCTTGAGGTGCTTTTCGGGAGATCGGCTGCCCCCTCTGGACGCCATCAACGTCCTGGCGGATTGCCTTGCCGTGACCCCGCCTTCGGACGGCTTGCGGCCGATTCGCTTCGCCCCCGTTGATCCGGAGGAAGGCTACGAGGCGCACATCTTCCGCCACGGCCTGGTGCCGACCCGCGCCGACAACTGGCACGACTTCTTCAATGCACTGGTTTGGCTCACGTTCCCCAGGGCGAAAGCCGCATTGAACGCTTGCCACATGGACGCTCTGGAAGCCCGCGGCGGTGATTGTCACCGCGAGCGCGGAGCCGTGCGCGATACCGCCACCCATTTCGATGAGTGCGGAGTCATCGTCGTCAGCAGCGATCGCGTCCTTGTCGATCTGCTGCGTCAGCACGAGTGGCGCTCCCTGTTCTGGGGCAAACGCGATCTGGTTTGCGAGAGCATGCGTTTTTATGTGTTCGGCCACGCCACCTACGATCTGTTGCGAGCGCCTTTCGTGGGCCTCTGCGCAAAGGCCGCGTTCGTCGATGTCGAGACGTCGTTCCTTGGGTTGCCTTTGGCCGACCAGTTGGCACAACTCGACGTTCTGCTGGCGGAGCGCTGGCTCTGCGGCAAGTGGTACTGCCGGCCGCGGGACCTTGCTCCAATACCGCTGTTGGGCATACCGGGCGTCACGCCGGATAGCGAGTGTGCGGAGTACTACAAAGACGAGAGGCAGTTTCGCCCCCGGCGCCGTGCCTGAATCGAGGTTTGCAGGCCTCGTTGCGGCGATACGTTACAATAGTGATGGAAGTCCGCCAGGCAGTCGCTGGACGCTTAGGCGTCTGGAGGAAAGTCCGGGCCCCGCAGAGCAGGATGCCGGTTAACGGCCGGGCGCTATAAGTCTTCGGACGAAGGCGACGGAAAGTGGCACAGAAAACATACCGCCGGTTAGAAGTTGGATCGAGTCCGCCGCGCAATCGGCAGACCGCGTCCCTGGAAGTGTGGCTCGCCCTCGGGCGGCCACCCAACTGCTGCCGGTAAGGTTGAAAAGGCGCTCCGCCCGCCAGGGTGGAGGTGGCGCGGTCAGGCGCGCCTCAGGTAAGAGCTCACCGCGTTCGTGGTAACACGGACGGCAGGCAAAACCCCATCCGGGGCAAGGCCAAATAGGGAAGCGACAGTGTGGCTCGCACTGCTTCCGGGTAGGCTGCTAGAGCGGCGTGGTAACGCGCCGCCCAGAGGAATGACTGCCTCGGCAGCGATCTGCTGCTAGACAGAACCCGGCTTACCGGCGGACTTCTATTTCCCCTGCATTACCTGCATACCCGGGCGGGTTCTTGATATTTTCCTTTCGCTTTCGCTTCTATCCTGTTTATTTCTTGGGGTTATCTCTTTCGTTTCTTTTCCTGAAAGCTGGCACGTAAGTCTCTGTCCGGGCACGGAAAATCCGTTGCCAACCCTTGACCGCACCATTTTTATTAACTAGAGTGGCGAAAAGTGGGTAGCAGTGGGTCGCGGTGGGTTTCCGGGTCGTTCGGGGGGGGGATGTTTCAAGGGACAACGGTGCTCAGTCTGGACGCGAAGGGGCGGCTGGCGATTCCCAGCCGCCATCGCGACGAACTGACCGCCGCTTCCAACGGCACTCTGGTCATGACTGCCCACCGACACGGTTGCGCGCTCATCTACCCCGTCGCCACGTGGGAACCAATTCGTGACCGCCTCAGCAAAATTCCCAGCCTGGACAAGCGAGCGGCCAGTATCCGGCGCGTGATGCTGGGTCATGCTGAAGAACTTTCGCTCGATGCCGCCGGTCGCGTTCTGGTGCCACAGGGTTTGCGTGAACACGCTGATCTAAAAGACAAGGTGTGGATGGTCGGACAGGGTCTCAATTTTGAACTCTGGTCCGACGCCCGGTGGAAGCAGCAGATGGACGAAGCCGCAGAGATGGGGCCGGACGACGTACCGGAGAGCCTGGAAGACCTGGTGCTGTGACCAGTTACGGGGACCATGTTCCCGTCCTGCTGGCGGAGGCGGTGGATGCGCTGGCCGTCCGGGCAGACGGGATCTACGTCGATTGCACCTTTGGGCGCGGTGGTCATAGCAGGGCAATTCTAGGCGTTTTGGGATCGCAGGGAAGGTTGATTGCGCTGGATCGCGATGCGCACGCAATCGAAGCGGGCGGGGCATGGGGAGACGGGCGTTTCGAGTTGGTTCAGGCGCCCTTCAGCCACCTCGGATCGGTGCTGGCGGAACGTGGTGTCAGGAAGGTCGACGGCGTGCTCCTTGATGTTGGCGTGTCCTCGCCGCAACTCGATGATCCGCAGCGGGGTTTCAGTTTTCGCCACGACGCGCCCCTAGACATGCGCATGGATACGAGCCGTGGCCATACCGCGGCGCAGTGGCTGGCCGAAGCCGAACCGCAAGAAATAGAGAGGGTGATAAAAGAATATGGCGAAGAACGGTTTGCTCATGCGATTGCAAAGGCGGTTGTTGCTGCTCGGACAGGGGAGCCTGTTGCAACCACAGGACAACTTGCCGCGCTCGTGGCGCAGGCCGTCCGTACGCGCGAGCCGGGGCAGCACCCGGCGACGCGCACCTTTCAAGCTCTACGGATTTTCGTCAATCAGGAACTTGAGGAGCTGTCGCTAGTGCTGCCTCAGGCGTTGTCCGCGTTGGCGCCCGGTGGCCGACTGGCGGTCATCAGCTTTCATTCGCTGGAAGACAGGATCGTCAAACGCTTCATGCGTGACGCGGCGCATCCGGACGGCCTGCCGGCGCGGCTGCCCTTGCGCGCCGACCAACTGCCTGCGCCATCCCTGCGGCTGGTGGGAAAACCCATTCGCGCCGGCGCCGATGAAGTCGCGGCCAATCCCCGTGCCCGCAGCGCGGTGATGCGCGTCGCCGAAAAGATCTGAGGGCCGGTTCCCCGTTTTTCCCATGGCCCGCATGAACGTCTTTCTCATCCTTGTCCTGGTCGCCTGCGCCTTCGCCGTCATCACGGGCCAGCATCGGGCGCGCAAGCTGTACAGCGAAATCGACCGCCAGCGCGAGCGTGCGCGCCAGTTGGACGTCGAATTCGTGCAACTCCAGTTGGAGGCGGGAACCCTGGCTGCGCATCCGCGGGTCGAGGGCATCGCCCGCAAGAAGCTCCAGATGCAGCATCCTGCATCTGGCCAGGTGGTGGTCGTCCATGCCAGTTCAGGAGGACAGCGGTGAAATTCACTCACACGCCGTTGCTGTCCCAGGCTGTGCCGCGCTGGCGGGGCGGCTTCGTGCTGGTGCTGCTGATGGGGTCCTTCCTCGGCCTCATCGGACGCTCCCTCTACCTGCAAAGCATCAAGCAGGATTTCCTGCAGCAGAAAGGGGAGTCGCGTTACGCGCGCACCCTCGCCTTGCCAGCCACACGTGGTCAGATCCTCGACCGAAATGGACAGGTGCTTGCCGCATCGACCCCGGTAAGGTCCATTTGGGCCATCCCCAACGATGCATCATCCCTCACCCCGTCCCAATTGCGCCAATTGGGACGGCTGCTGGACATGGACGTGGTGGATTTGAACGCACGCTTCGCCGCGGGCAAGGACTTCGTCTACCTCAAGCGCCAGGTTGCTCCCGATGTGGCCGCGCAGATCAAGGCGCTGGCACTGCCGGGCATCCACGACGTGCCGGAATTTCGACGCTATTACCCGGTCGGCGAGGTTACGGCCCATGTGGTCGGCTTCACCGGCGCGGAAGACGTGGGCCTGGAAGGCGTCGAGCGCATGCTCCAATCCTCCCTCGCCGGCACGCCGGGCAGCCGGCGCGTGATCAGGGATCGCCGCGGCAACGTGGTGGAGGACGTGGAGAGCATCAAGGAGCCCCAGGATGGGCAGGATGTTGTCCTCTCCCTGGACAGCAAGCTCCAGTATTTGGCTTTTACCGCACTGAAACAGGCCCTGGCGGAAAACCGGGCCAAGGCGGGCGGCATCGTCGTGCTCGACGCCAAGACTGGCGAAATCCTGGCATTGGCCAACCTCCCTACCTACAACCCGAACAATCGCAGCGGCGTGTCGTTGGCACAACTGCGCAACCGGGCGCTCATCGACAGCTTTGAACCGGGGTCGACGCTGAAACCATTCACCGTCGCGCTTGCCCTCGACCAAGGCAAGTTTCGCCCCGAAACGCCGGTCCAGACCGCCCCGGGGCGTCTCACCATCGGCCGCGCCACGATATCCGACGCCCATCCCCACGGCATGCTGACCGTGGCCGAGGTGATCCAGAAATCCTCCAACGTCGGTGTCGCCAAGATTGCCGCCACCCTTTCCTATCAGGACATGTGGCGCATGTTCGACACGGCGGGATTCGGCACACCGCCGCGGCTTGGATTTCCCGGCGAATCCGGTGGGCGGCTGCGTCCGTACAAGAACTGGCGCCCGATCGAGCAGGCGACCATGTCCTATGGGCACGGAATCGCGGTGAGCCTGATGCAACTGGCAAACTCCTATCTCGCTTTCGCCCGTGACGGTTCCGCGGTGCCGCTGTCCCTTACCCGGCTCGATGCTGCGCCCAGCTCCGCTAAACGTGTGTTTTCGGCGCGAACCGCAGCGAGCGTGCGCGCCATGCTTGAAATGGCGGTACAGGATGGCGGCACAGCGCCCAAGGCGCAGATTGCCGGCTATCGCGTGGCCGGGAAAACCGGTACCGCCTACAAGATCGAGGGCGGTCAATACAACACCAAGAAGTACGTCTCCTCATTCGTCGGCTTTGCGCCCGCTTCTGCTCCGCAACTGATCGTTGCGGTGATGATCGACGAGCCGGGGGCCGGGAAACATTACGGCGGGGAAGTGGCGGCCCCCGTTTTCGCGCAGGTGATGGCGGCGGCGTTGCGCACTCTCGGCGTCAAGCCCGATGGCCCGATGACGCCTCTGCAACTGGCTGGCGCGCCTCCGACCCGGGAAGGGCTGTGATTTTGAGCAGTCCAGCCGGGACCCATGACTCCCTCGCAGCGCGGGGTATCCGCGCTGCCGGGCTGTGCGCCGATTCGCGCCGCCTGCAGCCGGGCGAAATCTTCGCTGCTTATCCCGGCGCCCAGGCAGACGGCCGCCGTTTCATTCCCCAGGCCGTCGCGCGGGGTGCGGCGGCGGTATTGTGGGAGAAGCAGGGCTTCGCCTTGGGCGGCCCTCTGCCCGTTCCCGATCGTCCCGTCGAGGGCTTGCATGGACTGTGCGGGCCCCTGGCGGATCTGGTCTACGGGCGGCCTTCCCAGGCGCTATGGATGCTGGGGGTTACCGGGACCAATGGCAAAACCACGGTCAGCCAGTGGATCGCCCAGTGCCTGGAAACCCTGGGGCGGCGCTGCGCCGTCATCGGCACGCTGGGCAGCGGTTTCCCCGGCGCCCTGACGGAAAGCATCAACACCACGCCGGACGCCATCGAACTGCACCGCGACCTGGCCGCCTACCGCGCGCGCGGCGCCCAGGCGGCGGCGATGGAAGTCTCCTCCATCGGCCTGGATCAAGGGCGGGTGGACGGTGTGGCCTTCGACGTCGCCACCTTCACCAACCTCACCCGGGATCACCTGGAATACCACCGAACGATGGAAGCCTACGCGGCGGCCAAGGCGCGGCTGTTCGAGTCCGCCGATCTCGGCCATGCGGTGCTCAATCTCGACGATGAGTTCGGCCACCACATGGCGCGCCGGTTGCGGGCGACGGCGATCCAGCGCGTTGGCTACACCTTGCGGCCTGAAGCTCATTCGCCCAACGCCGACGTGGTGTTTGGCGCTCGCCACATCGCGGTGACGTCCGCTGGCCTGCGTTTTTCCGCCGTGACGCCCGAAGGGGAATACCCGGTCGAGGCGGCGCTGGTGGGCCGTTTCAACGTCGCCAACCTGCTGGCCGTACTGGCCAGCCTGTGGGCATCGGGGTTCGGCCCCGCCGAAACGTTGCCGCTGCTGGGCCGGCTTGCGCCGCCCCAGGGCCGCATGCAGCGGCTGGGTGGCGTCGACGAACCGCTGGTGGTGGTGGACTACGCCCACACGCCCGACGCCCTGGAGCAGGCCCTGGCGGCGTTGCGCGAAACCGCCGAAGCGCGGGGTGGCCGCCTGCTGTGTGTGTTCGGTTGTGGCGGTGACCGCGACCGGGGCAAGCGGCCGCTCATGGGCCAGGTGGCGGCGCGCCTGGCCGATTCGGTCATCATCACCGCGGACAATCCCCGCAGTGAGGATCCCGGCGCGATCGTGAGCGACATCGTCGCCGGCACGGGCGACTGGGCGGAAATCGAAATCGACCGCGCCGCCGCCATCGCGCGCGCCGTCAGCGAAGCCGGCCAGCGCGACGTGGTGCTGATTGCCGGCAAGGGCCACGAAAACTATCAAGAGATTGCGGGCCGGCGGCACCCATTCTCCGACGTGGATCATGCGGCGCAAGCACTGGCGCGGCGCCGGGGAGCCCCCTCATGATGGATCTTCTGGAAGCCGCGGCCGCCACCGGCGGGACGGCTCTACACGGCAACCCCTCTTTTACGGGCGTCTCCACCGACTCGCGCTCGGTGGGGACCGGAGACCTGTTCGTCGCTCTGACCGGGGAAAATTTCGATGGCCACGACTACGTGGCCGCTGCCTTTGAGCGCGGTGCCGCCGCGGCGGTAGTGCGGCGCGGGTGGGCAGGCGTGTCGCAACGCGCGCTGTTGGAGGTGGATGCCCCGCTGGCCGCCCTCGGTGCGCTCGCCGCCAACTGGCGCGCGCGTTTCGACCTCCCCCTCATCGGCGTCACCGGCAGCAATGGCAAGACCACGGTGAAGGAAATGTGCGCCGCCATCCTGCGCGCCCGTATGGCCGAGCAGGGGCTGGATCCGCTCATTGCCGTGCTGGCGACCCAGGGCAATCTGAACAACGATATCGGCCTGCCTCTGATGCTGCTGCGGATGCGCCCCAACCACTGCAGCGCGGTCATCGAGATGGGCATGAACCACCCGGGCGAGATCGCCTACCTCACCGGGCTGGCGCGGCCGACGGTGGCGGTGGTCACCAACGCCCAGCGCGCCCACCTCGAAGGGATGGGCGGGTTGGCTGCGGTGGCGGAAGAAAAAGGCGCCATCTACGGCGGGCTCGGCGAGTCGGGCATTGCGGTTGTCAATGCCGACGATCCGTTCGCCGACTACTGGCGGGGCATCAACGGGGATCGCTGCTGTATCAGTTTCGGCCTCGGTCACCCGGCGGACGTTGCGGGTTCCTGTACCCCCCATGGCCTGCAGTCCCTGCTGCGCCTGCGTTCGTGGGCGGGCGATGCGGAGATCCGCCTGCAGGTGCCGGGTTTGCACAACGCCCGCAATGCCGTTGCTGCCGCTGCGGCGACCCTCGCCGCGGGGGCGTCGCTGGATGCGGTCTGCGCTGGCCTGGAGGCGTACCGCGGGGTGAAAGGCCGCCTGCACGTACGCGCCGCCCAATCGGGCGCCACCTTGATCGACGACAGCTACAACGCCAACCCGGATTCGGTGCGGGCGGCCATCGACGTGCTGGCGGCCACCCCGGGCAAAACCATTCTCGTGTTCGGCGACATGGGCGAGATCGGCGAGCGCGCCGGCCAGCTCCACGACGAGATCGGCGGCTACGCCAAGAGTGCGGGCATCGATCGGCTGTACGCCATCGGCGACCACGCGGCGCTGGCGGCCAGCAACTTCGGCGTCGGCGGACACCACTTCCAGAAGGTGGATTCCCTGGTGGCGGCGCTGGTGCGCGAATTGACAAAGGACACGGTGGTGCTGGTGAAAGGTTCGCGCTTCATGCGCATGGAGCGGGTGGCAGACGCTTTGGCCGCTCCCGACGACAAGGACAATCATGCTGCTTGAACTCGCCGACTGGCTGGCGAAAGACATCCGCGCTTTCAACGTCTTCGGCTATATCACCCTGCGCACCGTCCTGGCGGCGATGACGTCGCTGGTGATCTCTTTCGTATTCGGGCCGCCGGTGATCCGCTGGCTGACCAGCAAAAAGATCGGCCAGTCGGTGCGCGACGACGGGCCCAAATCCCATCTCACCAAGGCCGGCACGCCCACCATGGGCGGCGCGCTGATCCTCATCGCCATCGCCGTCACCACCCTCCTCTGGGGCGATCTGCACAATCGTTACCTGTGGGTGGTGCTGCTGGTGACCCTCGGTTTCGGAGCCGTCGGCTGGGTAGACGACTGGCGCAAGGTCGTGCATCGCAACCCCCGGGGACTGCCGGCGCGGTGGAAGTTCTTCTGGCAATCCCTGTTCGGGATGGCGGCGGCGCTGTACCTCGGCCTTACGCCGGGCGTGGCGGCGACCCAGGATCTCATCGTGCCGTTCTTCAAAACGGTTGCCTATCCCTTGGGCGCGATCGGCTTCATCACGCTGACCTATCTGGTCATCGTCGGTACCAGCAACGCGGTCAACCTCACCGACGGCCTGGATGGACTGGCCATCATGCCCACCGCCATGGTGGGCAGCGCCCTGGCCATTTTCGCCTACGTCGCCGGCCACGCCGTGTTCTCCAAATACCTTGGCGTGCCTTACATCCCCGGCGCCGGGGAACTTGCCGTCTTCTGCGGTGCATTGGCCGGGGCGGCGCTGGGGTTCCTCTGGTTCAACACCTATCCGGCGGAGGTGTTCATGGGCGACGTGGGGGCCTTGGCCCTGGGCGCCGCGCTGGGCACCGTGGCCGTGGTGGTCCGCCAGGAGATCGTGCTCTTCATCATGGGTGGGCTGTTCGTCGCCGAAACCCTGTCGGTCATGGTCCAGGTGCTCTACTTCAAGTACAGCGGCGGCAAACGCATTTTCCGCATGGCGCCCCTGCACCATCACTACGAACTGGGCGGCTGGAAAGAAACCCAGGTCGTCGTGCGCTTCTGGATCATCACCATGCTGCTGGTGCTGTTCGGCCTGTCCACCTTGAAGCTGCGGTGAAAAGGGCGAGCGGCATGAACGGTCAGACGGTACTTGTCCTGGGCCTCGGCGAATCGGGGCTCGCCATGGCGCAATGGCTGGCGCGGCAAGGCGCGCGGGTGCGCGCCGCCGATACCCGCGCCGCACCGCCCCATGGGGCCGAACTGGCGCGCACGGCGCCCCAGGTGGAACTGGTCACGGGGCCGTTTACCAACCAACTGCTGGCGGAAGTCGGCCTGCTCGCCATCGGCCCCGGTCTGGCCCAATCCGAACCGGTGGTGCAGGAAGCGCGCCGGCGCGGCATTCCCGTCACCGGCGAGATCGAACTCTTCGCCCAGGCGTTGCGCGATCTGGGCTGGCGCGCCGATTGCCGCATCGTCGCCATCACCGGCACCAACGGCAAGACGACGGTGACGTCGCTGGTGGGCGCGCTGGGCTTGGCGGCGGGGGTGGATACTGCCGTTGCCGGCAACATCAGCCCGGCGGCACTGACGGAACTCATGCGCCGCGTCGACGCAAAACAGCCGCCGCGCCTGTGGGCGCTGGAATTGTCCAGTTTCCAACTGGAAACCATCGACAGCCTCGATGCCGACGCGGCTACGGTGCTGAACGTCACCGACGACCACCTCGATCGCTACGACGGCCTGGACGGTTACGCCGCCGCGAAGACGCGCATTTTCGGCGGCCGTGGCGTGCAGGTCCTCAATCGTGAAGACCCCCGCGTCGCCGCCATGGCCCTGCCGGGCCGGATATCCGTCAGCTTTGGGCTGGATGCCCCGCCGACGGACGCCGACTTCGGCCTCGCCGGGCAAGACGGGGAAATCTGGCTGATGGCGGGGCGCGAGCCGATCCTGCCAATGAAGGATCTGCCCCTGAGCGGCAGCCACAATGCCGCCAACGCCCTGGCAGCCCTGGCGCTGTGCCGCGCGGTGGGTCTGCCCATGGCCGATCTGACGAAAGGGTTGTTGGCCTTCCGCGGTTTGCCCCATCGGGTGGAACCCGTCGCCGAACTGAGTGGCGTGGTGTTCTACGACGATTCCAAAGGCACCAACGTCGGCGCCACCCTGGCCGCGCTGCAGGGCCTGGGCCGCAAAGTGGCGCTGATCGCCGGCGGCGAAGGCAAGGGACAGGATTTTTCGCCGCTGCGCGCCGCCGTCGATGCCCATGCGCGGGCCGTCGTGCTCATCGGCCGCGACGCGCCGCTGATCGAGGCGGCACTGCGCGGCACGAGCGCACCGCTATTGCACGCCGGCAGTATGGAAGAAGCCGTCGACAAGGCGTTTGCCGCGGCCCGGCCCGGCGATGCCGCGCTGCTGTCGCCGGCCTGCGCCAGCTTCGACATGTTCCGCAACTACGCCCATCGCGCCGAAGTGTTCATCGCCGCGGTCCGCGCTTTGCGGCCCAAGGACCAGACATGCTGAGTATTCCCCGCCCCGGATCGAGCCCCCGCGCGCTGCCCGGCGCGCCGATGCCGCCGCCGGAACTCGACCATACCTTGCTGTGGACGTCCCTGGCGCTTCTGCTCGGCGGCGTCATCATGGTCTATTCGGCGACGATTGCCACGGCCGAAGGCAGCAAGTTCGCCGGCTATCAGCCCACCTATTTTCTCGTCCGCCACGGGATTTTCGTCATCATCGGGCTGCTCTGCGGTGCCGTCGCGTTCCAGATTCCGGTGCGAACCTGGCAGCGCCTTGCCCCGTGGGCGTTCAGCTTTGGCGTGCTGCTGCTGATCGTGGTGCTGATCCCCCACGTTGGGCGGGAAGTGAACGGCGCGCAGCGCTGGCTCCCACTGGGGCCCGTCAATCTCCAGCCGTCGGAACTAATGAAACTGCTGGCCGTGCTCTACGCGGCGGACTACACCGTGCGCAAGCTGTCGTTGATGGACAGTTCCGTGCGCCGGCTGACCCTGAAA
>JBAWHH010000388.1:0-1693 GCA_049593715.1 Rhodocyclaceae bacterium | reverse complement strand
CCCGAGCACTACGCAGCGCTGCGACTGATCCACCTGCACCTGAACACCCTGGGCTTCGTCGGCATCACTGCGATCGGCACGCTCCAGGTGCTGTTGCCTACCGCCGCCGGTCGTCCGGACCCGCAGGCGGGACCGCGGCTCCAGCGCGATCTGCCCTGGGCAGTTGGCGGCACGCTGCTGATCGCCCTGGGCGCAGCCGGCCCGATCGCCCTTGCCTACGTTGGTCTGGCCCTTTATCTCGTGCCGCTGGCGCGCCTGGGCTGGTGCTGGTGGTCCATTCTGCGGCCCCAGATCCTGCGCAGCGACGGCGCGGCGCCTTCCCTGGCACTGGCGGCAGCGGGATTGCTGCTTCTGTGCATCGGCGGCGGCGCCCACGGCCTGGGCTGGCTTTCCGGCCGTGACGCCATCCCGGCTTTCCTTGCGGCGTTCCTGCTGCCACTGGTCAGCGGCGCGGCGACTCAGTTACTGCCGATCTGGCTGCGGCCGGGCGCGCAAACGAACTGGCACCATGAGTTGCGTCGAGGTTTGGGGCGCTGGAGCGCCCTGCGCGCTGGCCTGATGCTGGCGGGTGGCACGCTGTTGGCCTTGGGCATCGCCGGTGGCGCGTGGGTCTCGGCAGCGGGGTTTGCCCTTCTCTTGGCCGCAGCCTCCGGAGCACTGTCGCGCTGCCAAGACCCCGGCCGCAGCGACGGGGGCTCAAAATAGAAAAGCGGCCGAAGCCGCTTTTCTTCCCTGAGCAAGTGCTTTTAATCCCCATCTACTGGCCCGGATGCTACTAGATAAGAGACGGCCTTCTTTGCGGCAGGTCAACCCGGCGGCAATTCACAGTCGGGGTCGAAATCGTGAAATAGTTCGCAGAGCCATGATGAAGCACAATGGCCTTTGCGGCACGTCGAGGCGAACGGCGCGACAACTCCGCCACATAGGCAAGAAGGCAAGACGTGCCTGCCCGAAAAGGGAATCCGGCTTCCCCCCGGAGGGTGTATCCACACTCCTTCAGCGCTGGGTGAGTTGCGCGTAAAGCCGGGGTAAGCGCAGGGGCAGTTCCTCGGGACGGCGGATGACCGTGAAACCGCCGGGCCCGAAGAGATGGGGAAGATAGGCCTCGCCCTCACGGTCAATCGTGACGCAGAAAGGGCGCAACCCTTTCCGGCGCGCCTCCAGAATGCTTACCCGCGTGTCTTCGATACCGTAGCGGCCCTCGTAGTGGTCCGTGTCGTTGGGCTTGCCGTCGGTCAGGATGAGCAGCAGCCGCACTTGAGCGGGTTGTTCCTCCAGTTGCCGCGTGGCGTAGCGGATCGCCGCGCCAAGGCGCGTGTAGTAGCCGGGTTTGAGGGCAGCGATGCGGGCGCGGGTCGCGCCGTTGTACTTGTCGCCGAACTTCTTCAACTGGTGCATGCGCACGTTGCCGCGCTTGAGGGACGAAAACCCGTAAAGAGCGAAGGCATCACCGGTCGCCGACAGCGCCTCGGCGAACAGGCTCAGCGTATCCTTGACGACGTCGATCACCCGCGCGTGGTCCGTCACCCAGGCATCCGTGGAGAGCGAGAGATCCGCCAGCACGAGGCAGGCCAGATCGCGCTCGCAGGGCAACTGGGCCAGGTAAGTCCCCGCCTCGGCGCCGGGATTACCCGCGGCCCGGTCGGCGATGGCGCGCACGCAGGCGTCCAGGTCCGGCTCCGCCCCCTCCGGC
>JBAWHH010000387.1:0-4002 GCA_049593715.1 Rhodocyclaceae bacterium | reverse complement strand
CAAGTACCAGAACATCTACTCGGTCGGCGTGTGCGTGGCGATCGCGCCGGTGGAAGCGACGCCGCTGCCCTGCGGCGCGCCCAAGACCGGCTACATGATCGAAACCATGGTGACGGCGGCGTCGATGAACATCCAGGCCGCCGTGGAAGGCAAGGAGCCCGAGGAGCGGGCAACCTGGAACGCGCTATGTCTGGCGGACTTCGGCGACACCGGGGTCGCCTTCGTCGCGCTGCCGCAAATGCCGCCGCGCAACGTGAACTGGTTCTCCCAGGGCAAATGGGTGCACATGGCAAAAATCGGCTTCGAGCGCTACTTCATGACCAAGATGAAGCGGGGCACGTCCGAGCCGGTGTTCGAGAAGCTGATGATGAACGCGCTGGGCATCATCAAGCTGAAAGGGAAATAAGGGGCGCGGAAAGGCCTTCCGGAGCAGTCTCCGGAGGGCCTGAGCGTGAGGACTGGTCAGTCCTGGTGATCGATCCGGCGCACGGCGGGCCGTTTTCCTGTGCTGTTGGCGAGGGCAATCTCGATCATGGTTTCGAGACGGATGACCCGCTCGGTCAGGCTCTCGATTTTTGCCTGCTGAGTCTTCATCGTAGCCGCCATCCGTTCCACCTTGTCGTTCATCTTGATGACGGTGGTGATGGCGTCCCACATTTTGTCCCCTACCCCCATCACGCCGCCTTCTTGTGCGCTTCCAGGGCGGCAATTCGCTGCTCAGAGGCCTCGATGAACGCCAGGGCGTCGTCGATGGCGGCGTTGGCCTGGGCGGTAGTCTTCGCCATTTGATCGATCATGCCTGCCAGGATTTCCTCTTCTTCCGGAGGCTGAAACGCCGCTGCCGCCCGCCGCAGGAATTCCCCCATCGACAGCCCCGAGGCTTTGGCCATTTGCGCGATCTGGTCCTTTTCCTGGGCAGTCACCAGCACTGGAATACGTTCCGTTGCAGTTCCCATCGCATTCTCCTGTGGTCATGTGCAGCACATGACCATTATAGGTATGGACGGCGCGACAAGTAAGGATTTTCGAGGTGTTTGCGGCTTTGTGCGCGCTCGCTCCCCAACGGGTCAGTCCAGCACGTGGGACACCATGCCGTCGGCCAGCTTGGGCTCGAACCAGGTGGACTTGGGCGGCATGATTTCGTGGGCGTCGGCCACGGCCATCAGGTCGTCCATGGTCGTCGGGTAAAGCGCGAAGGCCGCGGCCATCTCCCCGCTGTCAACGCGCATCTGCAGCTCCGGCAGCCCGCGAATGCCCCCGACGAAATCGATACGTTTGTCGCGGCGCAGATCCTCGATGCCGAGAATCGGCGCCAGCAGGCGGTCGGTGAGCAGGCTCACGTCGAGGCGCTGAACGGGGTCGGACGGCACCAGCTCCGGCTTGATCGTCAGTCGATGCCACTGGCTGGCCACATAGAGGCCGAACTCGCCGTGGCGGGCGGGCTTTATCGGCGCCGCGCTGGCTTCGATGGTGAAGTCGGCCGCGACCCGCGCCAGGAATTGCGCCACGTCCAGTCCGTTGAGATCGGTGACGACGCGGTTGTAGTCCAGGATGCGCAGTTGGTGGGCGGGGAAAATCACCGACAGGAAATGTTCCTGGCTCCCTTCGGCGGTGGCCTTGCCGCGCCGGGCGGCGGCGACCCGCGAGGCGGCGGCGGAGCGGTGGTGGCCGTCCGCAATGTAGAGCGCGGGCATGGCATCGAAAGCGGCGGTGAGCTTGGCGATTGTGTCGGGATCCCGGATCACCCACAGGGTGTGGCGAATCCCGTCGTCGGCCACCACATCGGCGGCCGGCTCGCCCCGGGAGGCGGCTGCCAGCAATTCGTCCACTTCCCGCTGGTCCGGGTAGGCCAGCAGCACCGGGCCGGTCTGGGCGTTGAGGGCCTCGATCTGGCGCACGCGGTCGTCTTCCTTGTCGGGGCGGGTCAGTTCGTGGCGGCGGATGCGGTTGGTGTCGTAGTCCACCACCGAGGCGGCGGCGACCACGCCAAGCTGGCTGTGTTCGCCCATGACGAGCCGGTAGGCGTAGTAGCAGGGCGCAGCATCCCGCTGAAGGACGCGGGCGTCGAGCATCCGCTTCAGGTTCTCCGCCGCCTTTTCATAGACCGGTGCGGAATAGGGGTCGGTGCCTTCGGGCAGATCGATTTCCGGCTTGGAAATGTGCAGGAAACTCCAGGGTTTGCCGGCGGCGCGCTGGAAAGCCTCCGCGGTGGACAGGACGTCGTAGGGCGGAGCGATGATTTCTGCCGGGCGGCCGGGGGCGGGGCGCAGGCCGGTGAAGGGGCGTATCAGGGACATGGGCGGTTTTTCGAGTTCAGCAGGTTTTGAGTATGTTGGATCATGCCTATGGGGCGGGGTGGCGCGGTGCGTGCGGAGAAGTTATTCGATCCGTCGCGGCAGCACATCGCTCAGGATTTCCCGCGCCTTGCGGATCATGGTTTCGGTGGTGGGCCAGTCCACGCAGGGATCGGTCACGGAGCAGCCGTATTTGAGTTGCGACAGGTCTGCGGGAATCGGCTGGTTGCCTGCTTCCAAATTGCTTTCGATCATCAGCCCGACGATGGAGCGGTTGCCTTCGCGGATCTGGTGCACGCAGTCGCTCATCACCAGCGGCTGCAGGGAAGGATCCTTGTAGCAGTTGGCGTGGGAGCAGTCGATCACCATGGATTGCGGCAGGCCGGCGCGGCCCAGCACCTTCTCCACCAGGGAGACGCTCACCGTGTCGTAATTGGGCCGCCCAGCGCCGCCCCGCAGCACGACGTGGCCGTAGGCGTTGCCGCGGGTGCGCACGATGGCCGTGTCGCCGGCCGGGCTGATGCCCAGGAACGAATGGGGCTGGGCGGCGGATTTGATGGCGTTGATGGCCACGTCGATGTCGCCGTCGGTGGCGTTCTTGAAACCCACGGGCGAGGACAGGCCCGACGCCATCTCCCGGTGGGTCTGGGACTCGGACGTGCGGGCGCCGATGGCGTACCAGGAAACCAGTTCCGCCAGATACTGGGGCGCGATGGGGTCCAGCGCTTCGGTGGCGGCGGGCACCCCCACTTCGTTGATGTCCATGAGGAAACGCCGCGCACGCTCCATTCCCTGCTCGATGTGGAAAGAGTCGTCCATGAACGGATCGTTGATGAAGCCTTTCCAGCCGGTGGAAGTGCGCGGCTTCTCGAAATAGACCCGCATCACCAGGAACAGGGTGTCGGACACCTCGTCCGCCAGCGCCTTGAGCCGGCGCGCGTAGTCCAGACCGGCTTCCGGATCGTGGATCGAGCACGGGCCGACGACGATGAACAGACGTGGGTCCTGGCGGTCGAGGATGCGGCGCACCGTCTCCCGCCCTTGCAGCACGGTGGCGGCGGCACGTTCCGTGAGGGGCACGCGGCGCTGGATCGCCTGGGGAGAAGGCATCACTTCGAAGTCGGCAATGTTGAGGTTTTCGGTTTGCGGGGCGGTCATGGCGTGGCCATTGCGGGTTTGGCGGGTTTCTTGAAGGTCAGTTGCTGGATGATGTCGCGCACCGCCGCGGCGCGGTCGCGCAGGTTGGCCGTGGCGCGCTTGACGGTCAGCCGATCCGGGCCGGAAAGTTTGAAGTCGCGGTGTTTCTGGATCAGTTCGATGACACGGGCGGGATCGATGGGCGGATTGGGCACGAAATGGAACTGGATCTGCCCCTCGGAGGCGTCGATCTTGGCGATGCCGGCCGGCTTGGCGAGGATGCGCAAGCGGTGCGTCTCCAGCAGCGCCCGGGTCTGGTCCGGCAGTTCGCCGAAGCGGTCCACCAGTTCCTCCTGCAGGCTCGTCAGTTCTTCCGCCGTGTCGCAGTTGGCGAGGCGCTTGTAGAGCGTCAGCCGCTCGTGCACGTCGCTGCAGTAGTCGTTGGGCAGCAGGGCCGGGGCGTGCAGGTTGATTTCGGAAGTGACGTCGAGGGGTTGGCTGAGGTCCGGCTCCTTGCCTTGCTGCAGGGAATGTACCGCCCTCTTGAGCATTTCACTGTACAGTCCGAAGC